>NZ_DBHIUY010000003.1:0-245294 GCF_057272215.1 Selenomonas sp. | reverse complement strand
CCTTCTTCTGCGTCGTGACGTCGCCGCCCGTCAGCGTCATATTCTGCCCTGCCGAGAGTTCATCTGCCGTCGTCAGCTTATTCTGCGCCGTCATCGTCAGATTGCTTCCAGCCGCAGCCTTCTTCTGCGTCGTGACGTCGCCGCCCGTCAGCGTCATGTTCTGCCCTGCCGAAAGTTCGTCTGCTGTCGTCAGCTTATTTGTCGCTGTCAGCGTCAGATCTTTTTCAGCCTTGACCTTCTTCTGCGTCATGACATCGCCGCCTGTCAGCGTCATATTCGCTCCTGCCGAAAGTTCATCTTCCGTCGTCAGCTTATTTGTCGCTGTCAGCGTCAGATCTTTTTCAGCAGCGGCTTTCTGCTTCATCGCGATATCCTTGCCCGTCGCGGCAATGCTTCCCTTTGCTTGCAGAACTCCCGCCGTCAGCGTGCCGTTTGTCGCTTTGAGGTCGATGCCCCCTTTCGCTTCGGCAGCAGCAATGTCGATATTGCCGTTTGCGGACGAAGCGGCTATATTGCCGCCCGCTGTCAGCTTCTCTGCCGTCGTCAAGTTGTTCGTTGCCGTCATCGTCAGATTGTTTCCTGCCTTGACTGTCTTCTTTGTCGTGACGTCGCCGCCCGTCAGCGTCATGTTCTGCTCTGCCGAAAGTTCATCTTCCGTCGTCAGCTTATTCGTTGCCGTCATCGTCAGATCTTTTTCAGCCCTGACCTTCTTCTTTGTCGTAACATCGCCGCCTGTCAGCGTCATGTTCGCTCCTGCCGAAAGTTCATCTTCCGTCGTCAGCTTATTTGTCGCTGTCAGCGTCAGATCTTTTTCAGCAGCGGCTTTCTGCTTCATCGCGATATCCTTGCCCGTCGCGGCAATGCTTCCCTTTGCTTGCAGAACTCCCGCCGTCAGCGTGCCGTTTGTCGCTTTGAGGTCGATGCCCCCTTTCGCTTCGGCAGCAGCAATGTCGATATTGCCGTTTGCGGACGAAGCGGCTATATTGCCGCCCGCTGTCAGCTTCTCTGCCGTCGTCAAGTTGTTCGTTGCCGTCATCGTCAGATCTTTTTCAGCCCTGACTCTCTTCTGCGTCGTAACATCGCCGCCCGTCAGCGTCATGTTCTGCTCTGCCGAAAGTTCATCTGCTGTCGTCAGCTTATTTGTCGCCGTCATCGTCAGATCTTTTTCAGCCTTGACCTTCTTCTTTGTCGTGACATCGCCGCCTGTCAGCGCCATATTCGCTCCTGCCGAAAGTTCATCTTCCGCCGTCAGCTTATTCGTCGCTCTCAGCGTCAGATCTTTTTCAGCAGTGACTTGCCGCTTCATCGCGATATCCTTGCCTGTCGCGGCAATGCTTCCCTTTGCTTGCAGAACCCCTGCCGTCAGCGTGCCGTTTGTCGCTTTGAGGTCGATGCCGCCTTTCGCTTCGGCAGCAGCCATGTCGATATTGCCGTTTGCAGATGAAGCGGCTATATTGCCGCCCGCCGTCAGCTTCTCTGCCGTCGTCAAGTTGTTCGTCGCCGTCAGCGTCAGATTGTTTCCTGCCTTGACCTTCTTCTGCGTCGTAACATCGCTGCCCGTCAGCGTCATGTTCTGCTCTGCCGAAAGTTCATCTGCTGTCGTCAGCTTATTCGTTGCCGTCAGCGTCAGATCTTTTTCAGCCTTGACCTTCTTCTGCGTCGTAACGTCGCCGCCCGTCAGCGCCATATTCGCTCCTGCCGAAAGTTCATCTTCCGTCGTCAGCTTATTTGTCGCTGTCATCGTCAGATTGTTTCCTGCCGTGACTTTCTTCTTCGTCGTGACGTCGCTGCCCGTCAGCGTCATGTTCTGCGTCGCCGAAAGTTCGGCTTCCGTCGTCAGCTTGTTCTGCGCTGTCAGCGTCAAGTCTTTTTCAGCAGCGGCTTGCTGCTTCATCACGACATTCTTGCCCTCTGCGGTAATGCTTCCCTTCGCTTGCAGAACGTCCGCCGTCAGTGTGCCGTTCGTCGCCTTGAGCTCGATGCTACCCTTTTCCGCCTTGGCTTTGCCGACTACGATATCGCCGCGCTTTGCTTCCGCCGCGATGCCGCCTTCGTGCGTAAGCGCTTCATCCATGCGGATGCTGCCTTTTTCTGCACGCGCTATGATATTGCCATTTTGTGCTTCCGTTTGATGAAGATGGACATTGCCCTCCTTCGCTGTAGCCAGAATACCGCCTTTGACCTTCAGTGTGCCTTCGGCAAGGATATTTCTCCCTGCTTCCAGCAGCAGGCTCTTTTCGGCGTCAAGAACCGCGCCATCTTCAATCGTCACGCCTTCCTGCGCTGCCAGCGCCATATTGCGGGCGCTCGTGTATACTGCGCCGCTCTTTACGGTCAGATTTCCCCCGCTTGTAAATGCCATGCCCGTATCTACGGTCTGGAGCTTGCCTTCAAGGGTCAGAGATTGATTCTTCGCGAGATTTCGCACTCGCACATCCAAGCGGTTCTGATCGATCCCCTTGACCTTGAGCGTTCCCGCGCTGCCTGCGCCAAAGTTCACGGTGAGCCCCGACGCGGCGTTTGTGACCAAGTTGACATTGCCCATAAGCCCTGCCGCTTCGTCTGCCGCCCGCACATTCGCCTTGTGGAACGTGTTTTTCTCCGACAATATCTGAATGGAACCGCCGGCTTTTCCTGTCGTACCGACGGTAAAGGTCGCGTTCTCGGATGCGTGAACGGCGGATTTCTCCGTATTCTGCTGCGTGATTGTGTCCGCTGCCTCGACGACGACGGTCTTTCCTTCCAATCTGCCGTCTGTGAGGTCGGCGTTCTTGGCTCGGAGATTTATCTTGTCCGCACGAACGTCCGCAAAGGATGGTGCATCGCCGCCTTTGCCGAGTTTTATCGTGCCGCCCTCGTGCGTCACATTCACCGTGCCGTTCGCATCTCTCGTCCGAATCGTCCCCAGCACGAGATCGCCGTTCTTTTCTCCTTTGAGCGAGATTTCCGACGCCGCTTCAGCATCGACCGGTGCGCCGTTGCTCAAGATTCGGACAGCCGCACCGTTTGCGCCGATGCTGCTGCCTGCCGCAAGGCGAATGCGGTTTCCGGCGCTGAGATAGGACGGAGCTGCTCCCAGCGGCGCTTCCATGCGGATCGCGCCCGCTGCATGAAGGTTGATGTCCTTGCCTGCCGCGATTGCTCCGAGTGTGAGAGCCTGTGTTCCCGTCTGCTTCAGATAGACGGACGCTTCCGTGTTCGCCCGAAGAGTTCCGCTGAGATCTGTTTCTATTTCCGCCCCTTTCCTGCCGATGTCGCCTTTGCCGCCGTAAAGCGTCAAGTCTTTCGCCGTGATGCGTCCTTCTGCCGTGATGCCGTTTCCTGCCAGCAGCTTGACTTCGTTCGCCCCCGCGTTGATGCCGCCTTTGATGCGCAGCGTCTCGCCCTCGGTGCTTGCCAGATAGACGTGTCCCGTGCTGTTTGCCGAGACGCCGCCGTCCGCTGCCGTCTGCACCGTGAGCGGTGTCTTTTGCCGCACGGTCAGGCTGACGAGAGTGCCGGATGCGTCATAGTTCTTCGTGATATCGCCCGCTCGCGCTTCAGAGAGCGCCTTGAGGCTTTCCGGGCGCGTGAGATCTGCCTTCGAAATGGTCTTTTCCCCGGTCGCACCGATATTTTTCGCGTTCAGCACGATGCTGCGGCCGCTGACGTTCGCCGTTTTTTGAAGGTTCACTTCGCCCGGACGGCTGTTGACGATTCGATCTTCCATAGCGTAGAGAAGCTGGTTCTTCGACCACCCGTATGTGTTGTCCGCGCGCGTGATTTCCGCGTAATTCGCGATGGCGCTTCCTTCCTCCGCCGTGTAGCCCTTGCCGCTGAAATACGTTTGGCGTGCGCTTTGGAACGCTTCCCGCGCCGCTTTTCTCTCCTCTTCCGTGACGGCGGTTTTCAGCGCTTTGAGGTAATCGCCGCGCACTTTCTGCATGGCGGCGTCGCTGTTGTAATCCTGCGCCGCGCTTTGGTAGCCCGCCAGTTTCGTGCTGTCCCCCTTTGCCATCTGTCCGAGTCTTATCTGCGCTGCGTTTTGCCGCTTTTCACGCGCGAGCTTGGCAGCCTCGGCGTTTCCTGCCGCGCTGTCGGCAGAGGAAATAAGCCCCGCTTTCTCCCAGAGGGCTTTTCTCCCCGCCGTATTTGCTGCAGGCTCGCGCCTATCCGCCGCGATGATGTCATGCCCTTGCGCATCCAATGTGACATTGCCTTCGCTGCTCACGATATGATTGACGCGCATGTCGCCGTCAGCCTGCGCCAAATGGATATTGCCGCGCGCCGACGCCGAGAGGCTGGCAGACGACGGTTCGCCGCCCTGCGCCTCCGTTCCCGCACGGACGCGCAGCGCGTCGCCGTCCGTACCGATTGCGCCCGTCTCGCTCGAAAGCTCGATGCGCTGCGCCCGCACACTGTCGCCGTTCGTCACTGCGTTCGTCAGGCTGCCGCGCGCGCGGATGACCGCATGGTTTCCCATACGGGTTGCATCTCCTGTCAGCGCCCTGAGCGCCAGATCGCCCTGCATGGAGGAAAAGTCTATGGATCCTTTGTGACTTGCGAGGAACACGTTCGCACGATTTCCCGGTTCCAGTGCGGCGTGCTGCAAGTCGATGTCCTTTTCCGCCCGTACCGTGAGATCGTCGGTTCTTAAAATCCCGCCGCCACGGATGCTGCCGCTCTCGGATCTCAGTTTGACAAAGGTGTTATCCGCCGCCCGGACGTCGCCGCCGACCATGATATCACCCTTGGATTTGATGTCCACGCCAGCCTCTCCGGCAGGCGCAGTCAAAAAGCCGACGGAGACGGGATTGTCTGCCTTGAGACTGTAGGTGCTCGTAGAGGAAGAGCCCTCGTATTCCGTCCATGTGTAGGTGTAAGTGCTATGAAACAGACCGAAAAGACCGTGCTCCTCCTTCGTCTGCGTCAGCTTCCCGTCCGTCTTGCTGAGCTGCTGCCATGCACCGTGGATTCGATATTGTTTGTTCTGATCAGAATCGGCAAAGAAACTGCTCGTCCCAAGGGTTTCTCCCCTATGCTCGGAACTTTCGACCGTTTGGATCTTATCTGCCTCCACCTCGTTTCGGATCTCCGGCGCCGACTTGAAGTGGATGAAGCCGACATATCTTTCGTCTTTATAGGATTTCGTCGTCGCCCTGTCCGTTGCGACGCCGCCCGTCCAGCGATAGGCAAGACCGGCTTTCGGGTTGAACTGGAAGGTGCTTCCTTGCGCCTCTTGCACGCTTCCCGGGTTGTCGATGGCGTATGTGCGCGATTTCCCGTTCATATACTCGAAGACTTTTCCCTGCAGCGTGTCCGTGATGCGCACGAAGCCGGCGCGGTTCTTGTTCTCGATGGAAGAAAGCGCGAGTGCGCGATCCACAGCCGTGACGTCCGCGCTGATCTTTGCCGCGCCGTCCGCCGCGAGGATGCGTCCGCCGCCCGTGTTCCCCATCCTGCCGGAAATGTAGACCTGTCCGCCGTCTGTCTTCACCGAGTCGAGCAAGAGCTGACGTGTCGAAGGGTTGTAGTAGACAGCCACTTGATATTTCCACGCTTTTGCCGTCGTATCGTAGACGGCGCCGCCCTCGCGCACAAGGTAGCGTTCATTGCCGCGCACAGAAGAATCGTCCAGCGCCTGCGGATGCTGCTGCCACGCGCTGTCCATCGCCTCTACTTTTGCCCGATGCGAAGAATCGAGAGTTGCCGTATAGGAGTTGTAGCCGCTCTGCACAAGCCCATTGAGGTTCACTTCATGGGCGTTGATGTAGACTGCCTGCCCCGCATGAATGCCCGCTTTCTCGTTCGTCGCCGCTGCGGGGAGGTCGATGCCGAGACTGTACTTCACCCAGAGGCGGTAGTCGTCATAGCTCGCGAATTCCTTCCGAACCTTGTTGCCGTGATTCTTCATGTAAGTGTCCAGCGCCTTTTGGATTCTGTCCGCTGTAGCTTTGTCGATCATGTAGCGGGCGATGGGATCGCCGCCCGCATTGATGACGCCTGTGGGATTGTTCTGCACCACGGCTCCTTCTGCGGCAGTGATTTCGACATTTCTGCCGCTGATTTCCGCCGTGCTTTCCACATGGACGCTGCCATGCTCGTTCTTGATGCGCACGTCGCCGTCGCCCGCCGACACACGCCCCTGCAGGTCGATGAGCGGACGAACGCCAGCCATCCCTGCGCTGGTCGAACGAATGTCGATGACGCCGGTCTTTCCTGCCGCCGCAGCCGCATGAATGTTCTCAATGCCTTCGACCCCGCTGACCTTTTCGCCGCTTCCCACTTTCCGGGAAATATCCTGCCCGTTATAGTAGACCTTGCCGCCCGACTGACTGATGACGGCGTCGCCCGCAAGCAGATGCAAGGGCGCATGGTTGCGGATGGAGATCTTCGGCGTGCCCTGCGCTCTGAGCGAGCCGCCCGCATTCACTTTCAGCTGATCCGCTTCGACCTGCACATGACCGCCCGACACAGTGAGATTGGGCGTCTTGACCGCAGGCACGGAAAGATAATGATAGACGACGACCGACTTGTTTCCGGTCGGCTGACCGTTCGCATCCTTGATGTCTTCCTCGGCGGCAAAGCCCTGCGCTTTCATCGCGGTCAGAAGGTTGGCAAGAGACGCCTGATAAGCGTTGTATTCTGCAGTCCCGGGCTGGTAATCCCGCAGCCGTTTGAGCAGATCCTGATACTGCCCCCAGAGACCGTTCTCCATTTTCGCCGTTCCGAGCTTGAAGTCTTTTTCGCTCACGCCGCTGCCTTCGCTGACCGTGATCTTGACGCCGCTGTAATCGAGCGTGCCGTCGCTCTTTTTCTTCACCGTGCCGCTGATTTCCACTTCCGTGCTGTTGTGGCGTCCCGCCACAGCCCTGCCGTCAATCGTGACGCCGTTTGCATACTCGTTTTGCGCCGACATCTCGCCTGTCTCGGTCGTGGAAAGCGGCATGTTGTCCGAACCCGTATAGAAGGTATAGCGCCGCGCCGTCTGGTCGATTCTTTCCTGCGCCTTGTCCGCTGCAAAGTTCAGATTGCCGACGGATGAGACATTCGCCCCCTGCGCGAGCGTCACCGTGTTCTTCTGCGAAATCTTGCTTTGCAGGTGCGGCCGATTGTCAAGGGGGATGAGTGTGCGGTTGTATACGTCGGAAAGCAAATTGAACTGCAGGTTGCTCTTCGCGCCCCCGGCATTTCTGCCCGCATAGAGGTTCACTGCGCCGCCGCCCGCAATCTCGCTGCTGCCTGTAATGCGCACATCATTGCTGCGCGTGAGCGCGTTCGTCACATACGTCGTCGCATAGCCCATGACGCCGAACTGGTTGTCCGCCGTCGTCGCATAGTTGAGCAGGGTGTCGTCTCCCGCCGCAAGCGTGATGGCGCCGCCCTGCGCGCCGCCCTTGCCCAGCGAAGTGGCAAGATGGCTGTCCGCCGCTTCCACGCTGTTTTCATAGCGCGTCTTGAAGTCGGACATGGCGACGGTGGTGGGCATCACACCGGCTGCCGACAGCCCATGATTCACCGCTGCCGATCCTGTCGTCGCCGCCTGCACCGAGATCTCTCCATCGGCATCAAGCCTGGAGCCACGCAGACGGATCGCCGCTTCGTAGGCGCGGTCCTGCGTGATTTTTGACGAGGCGCCGGCAACTCCGCCATAGCCGCCGGAATAAATCCAACTCTCGTTCTCGAAGCGATTGCCCGCCGTATAGCGCTGGGCGCCCTTCGTGCGAATCGCCGCGCCGCTCACATCGAGCGCCGCTTTCTGGCGCACGACGCTCGAAAGACCTGCGCCGCTGGCGTCGAGGAGCGCCGCGCTGCTCGTATCCGACTTGAGCTTGAGCTTCTCGTGATTCGTCGCCGACGCCTTGAGGTCGCCTTCCAGCTCCCATTCCCCCGAAATGGTGGTCGTCGTATCCGAGGTCAGCGACTGGTCGAGCTCCGCCGCTGCGATGTTTTCGCCGACAGAGACGCCGCCAAAGCTCGTCGAGGAGGCTGTCACATCCGCTCTCGCCGCCGCTTCGATCGCCGCATCCTTCAGACGGCTCGCCTTGTCCATGCCGGCGGCGGTCACCGTCGTATGAAAGACATCCGCAGCCCGCACCCAGTTGTTCCCCAGACCTGCGGCGAGCGCATTTTTCACCGTCTTTGCATCCACGCTGTGCGAGGCGATGTTGTCCGCCCGCAGACGCAGCGTGTCCATGCGCCGCTCCTTGCTTCCGTAGACGTTTTTCCCTGCCGTGACGGATGCATCGCTGTAGACACCGCTGTCCGCATTGTTCAGTCCGAGAGCGATGCTGCCGACATTAACCCCCACGAGGTCAACTCTGCTCTTGAGATTCGCCTGTGCCAAGGCATCCATAGATCCTGCGCGGAAGGTGTTGCCGCTGCCGATCGCAAGGGTCGTCTGCACCGCCTTTCCCGCCGCGCCGAACATCGCCTTGACCACGCTGATGTCTCCCGCGCCCAAAGCAATATTGCCTACGACGGTCTTGGATGAAAGCTCTTCCTCGTTCTTTGCTTCCAGCGTGATCTTCTCTTTGCCTGCGTCAAAGACGCCGCCGTTTCCTACATCGACGACCGTCGAGCCGTGCGCGTGCGTCTCTGCCACCATCAAGGAGCCGGCGGCTGCGCTGACATTGCCTGCCTTCGCCTGTGTCTCTGTCTTTGCCGCGTTGCGCGCACGAACTGTGATTGTGCCGTCCGTCGCGCGAAGGCTGCCGCCCGCGACCCGCGTGCGCACTTCGCCGTCCCAGTCGCTGACGCTGACGGCGGCTGCAGCGGCGGCAAGCGATACCCCACCCTGCAGCGAGCTGATCTGCGCCTTGCCGCCGATCTTCGCTTCCGCTTCGACGGAGCGCCCTTCGAGCTTGCTGTTCGTGATATCGAGGAAAGCGTTTCGCGCCACGTTGGCGACAGAGACGATGCCGTTTGCCAGCAGCCCTTGAAGCCCTGCGCTCGCGCTGAGGAAGTCGAGGTTGTTTATCTCTGTACTCGTCACGGAGAGCTTTTCTCCGGCGCTCAGGTGCGCGTCCTTGATGCTTGCCGACACCTGCGACTTCTTGCCGCCGCGCTCCGCCGCAACGACTTCGGCATCGGAAGAGACCGCGCCGAAGGTGTCCTTGCTCTTGAGCGTCCCCTTTCGGATGACGTCATTCGCATCTTTATAGGCTTTGCCGACGTTCGCGTTCACAGTCGTCCGGCTGCCGTCTGCCTTTTTCCCTCCCGTCGCTTTGTACTCGTCTTCCACTTCATGACCAGCCGTCACCACAGCGGTATTGATCGCAGCGCCGCCGACCGATGCCCCGAAGTTCATCGTATCGAGCGAGGTATCGCGGTGCTCGTTGGCGGCAACGGTCAGATCGCCCTTCGAGAAAAGGCTGCCGCCCTTGATGCTCGTCTCGGTCTGGCTGTCGAGCGTCGCCACGTTGACGCCGACTCCGACGTTGGCAAGTCCCAGTGTCCCCTGATATGCGCGGGTTTCTGCGAGCGTATCATTTTCCGCCTTGACATCGATCTGACGCGCACGCCGATCCGCTGTGCCGATCGTCGCATTCTGCAGATGCGTGCGCACCGTATCGTTGAAATTGGACACGCCGACGCTCCCCGCCGCCGCGACTCCGGCGATAGACGGACTCAGCTGCTTGTAATGGTTTTCCGTATGATTCTTTGCCAGAACGGACGCCTTCGATGCGCCATCCCCGGTAAAGGAGATTTTCGCGTCTTCCAGTGCAGTTTCCGTCTCACTCTCGCCTTTCACGACATCGACCGCAAGCCCCGCCCCGACAGCGCCGCCTCCCATCGCCAGTGTAAAGACGTGCAGACGGGAATCATGATCGGCATACAAAGAGAAATCGCCGGAGAGCACGGCGTTCGCGTTCCAAATGCCCGCTTTCGTCTTGCTCTTCAGGAGTGTCACATCGTTGACCGCGGCGACGCCGACGGCGGCGCCTGAGATGCCGATGTCAAAGTTGGCGACACCGTGCTTCGCGAGCGCCTCCACGCGGAGATTGCGTGCGCGGATGTCCGCCGCCCGCCCAAGTCCTTGAACCTTGGCGGTCGTTTCGCGGTTGATCGTCGTCGTGTTGCTCGCCAGCCCCACGCTTCCCGCCAGACCGCCTGCCGCCGCCGTGCCGAGGAAGCTGAAATTATTCGCGTAGTCGTGCGCCGCGACCGCGACATCCTTCCCGCTTTCGATCTGCGCCTTGTCCACCATCGCCGTCGTCGCGCCGCCGATGGTATTGACTGCAACATTTCCTGAGACCGCCGCCCCTTCGCCGACAAAGTTGGCATTCGTTGCAATCGTATTGATCTTGTTCGTGCTGGAAGCTGTGACGGCGACCCCTTGATAGTCCGTCTTCTGCCGTTCGATATAGGTGGCGGGCTGCACGTTCGATGTCGTGTTCACATAGTCATTGACGATCGCGTTATCCGCTGCCTTGTCCTGCACTTCGGACGATACGCGATCTTCCTTCGCCGTATCATAGGCTTCGGCATTCGCTTTGACCTTCGTCGTCTCGCCCTCGACGAGGGCGTTCGTCGTCGTCTTGATCGTGTTGACGACAGAGGAAAGTCCCACGGCTGCTCCAACGCCGGCAGCAGAAAGAACACCCGCATAGGTATCGACGGCGCGGTCCGATGTCGCCGCGACCACCACGTCATGCGCTGCATCGAGCTGCGCACCGCCCGTGATCTTCGCCGTCGTCTCGCCCTTCTGCACGTTGACCGCCACAGAGCCTGCCACGGCAGCAGTACCCGCGCCTGCGCCGCCGACGCCGACGGTCAGCACCTTGTTCTTCGACGCAGCGCGAACCTCCGTGCCGCCGACTTCCTGTTGACCGCCCGAAAGCTCTGCCGTCGTGCTGCCGAGGGCGGTCGTGACCGAAACGCCCGCACCGACCGCCACCGTGCCGCTGCCCGCGAGGACGAGCGTGTTCGTATACATCGAGCCTGTAGATTCCGCCTTGAGGGAGAGAGCTGCCTTCGGCGCACCAGCCGCGCTCTTTACGTTCGTGCCTGCCATCTGCGTGCGGACGTTCTTCTCGATGTTCGACGTGGCGCCGGCGCCCTGCACCGCCACGGAGCCTGCGCCGCCGATGCCCGCCGCCGCCGTGCCGAGCGTCGCTTCATCAAGCGCGTGCACACGAAGGGCGGACTTATCCCCCTTCGTAAGGATGTCCGTGTTGTTCAAAAAGGCTTCTGTCGACTGATAGCCGACGCCGCCCACTTGGTTGTAGGCGATTGCGCCGCCGATCGCTGCTGTGCCTGCACCCGAAAGCCCGCCGGCAACGGCGACTTTCGTCGTGCTGTCCTTGGCGTCCACTGCGGTGCGGTTCACGTTCTCCAAGCTCGACCGCTTGCTCTCGCTTGCACCGATTCCCGCCTGCGTCGTGTCCTTCCCCTGATTGATGGCGAGCGCCCCCGCCAATGCCCACGAGCTTCCGAGACCGACACCTGCCGCAACGGAAACGGTCGTGCTGTTGTTTTCCGCCGCCACAGCGACTTCATGCGCCGCGCCCTTAATGGAAGTCCCGAGGATCTGCGCCTGCGTCGCGTTGTTCATGTGGTTGAAAGCCACAGCGAGCCCCGCGCCGTTCTGCCCCGCGCTGACCTGTCCCGCGACATTGACGTCCACATTCTTCGTCTTTGCCTGCACCGCCGTATGCTGCGCCTCGACGTCGGAGTCTTCCAGCTCGGCTTTCGTCGTGTCCGACGTATACTGCACGCTGACGGAACCTGCGCCGCTGAAATAGCCGCCGCCCACAGCCATGCCGCCCGCCGTGTTGATGAGAAGCGCGTCAGAGGAAGCGATATTATTGAGCGTATCCGCCGCGATCGTGCTCTTTTCGATCCGCGCCGCCATCGTGTTTTGCAGCACGCTGACGGCAGCAGCACCCGCGCCGCCGACGCCTTTGCTGCTGAGATTCGCCGATGCGGCGAGCGCCGTCGTGATGATCTTCGTGCTGCCCTTCGCCTTCGTATCAAGCGCGACCTTGCCTTCGCCTTTGGTCGCCGCATTCTTTTCCGCATTCTCGCGATACGTCAGTCCTGCGGGATCGAGTCCGTCCTCTGCCATCTCCTTATCGAAGGATTTGTTGAGATCGTCTGCGTCATAGGCGGCGTTATCCACCTTTTTCCCTGCGCCCGCTTGTATATTCGCCCCGTCGATATGCGCTTTCGTATCGTTCTTGATGCTGCTCGAAGCGAGCGCCCCGTCGAAGCTAAGGCCGGACTTCGCGCCTGCGGAGACGCTCGCCCCTACGGCGGTCGTGATCTGATTGTCGTCCGTCGCCGCATGATTGATGACATCGCCTGCGAGCCGGTAGGAGCCGCCCGAAAGTTCCGCCGTCACATCGTTCTTCAGATCACTCACGGCGAGCGTACCGCCCGCGCCGACCGCCAGTTTGCCCCCGAACGTCAGCGCGGCATTGACGCCGCCCGCGATCTGCGTGTCGCTGCTGTAGGCGAGATTATAGAGGTTGCCGCTGAGTCCACGGATGTTCGTATTCGCGCCCGAAATCTTCGCCGCGATATCATTTTTCGCCTCGTTGAAGGAAAACGCGCCCGCGCCGCTGAAGGACGATGCGCCCCCTTCGGCGGCAGCTTTCGTCAGGGAGAGCGCGAGCGCCGCCGCTGCCGAAGCGCCGTCTTTCTGGGCGATGTTTCGCACGTTGTTGGCATTTTCTATCGTCGCGCCTTCGACAAGCGCATGAACCTTCTGCTTCGAGACATTCAAAGCAGCCGCCCCTGCCAGCGCGACTTTCACTTTCTCGGTATTCTGCTGATGTTCGATATTCTGCGGCATATCTTCGGGACGCAACGTCGTCGGCGCGTTCGGAGCGCCGTTCGTCCTGCCGTCGAGCTGCGTGGCGGCGCCGTCTCTCGTGACCTCGTTCTGCAGCTCTATCGCACCCGCCGCATTCTGCACGCCCTTCGTCGCCGCCGACTGCTTCCATGCCACAGCCGCCGCGCCGCTCCATGCGCCTAGGAAGGAAGCATCCTCCGCTTTCACATTCACATCGCCCGCCGCCGTATCTGAAGGATTCTTGGTGAGCGTGACGTGCGCATGATCGAGCTTCGCTTCGGTCTCGGAGCGCAGCAGATTGAGCGAGAAGCTTCCCGCCCCCGCGATCTGCACCGCCGGCATCTTCTTATTCTTCTTCGCCTGCGCATCGACGTCGTTCGTCGTGCCCTGCTGGGCGTTTGCCGTCCTGTTTGCAGCTGCTTGCGTGTTCTCGTTCGCCGTATTCTGCGCAGCAGCCGCCGCATCGTTTGCCCGGCGCTCTGCATCGGCGGTTTCGTTCGCTAAGGCGTCCGCCGGACGCTGCGCCCTCGCGTCATCCTCTCCTGCCGCAAAATCTCTTGTTTTCTTCGCGTTGTCGTAGGCAAGCGAACCCGCCACCGAAAGTGTGTTAATGACGCCGTCCGTGAGCGCGTTCACATCGAGCGAACGTCCGCGATAGGCGCCGCCGGCGAGGATCTTGTTCGAGAGATTGTAGTCTGTGACAGCGCCCGCCGCGCCGACAGATGCCGCGCCTTGGCTCCAAGCGACCGCGCCCGCGAGATTCGTAAAGACGGTGTTTGCCGTGCTTTTGAGCGAGATCTTTCCCATCTCACCCGCCTTCGGCCCTGCCAGCGTTTTCGCCGTCAGAACGGCGGTGCGATCGACCGTGATGCGGCTCGTCCCTTCACCGCCCAGATAGGCAGCCATGCCTTCAAAGCCTGCTGTACCGGACTTGCCGGCGCTGTAGGAGATGTCCGCCGTCACGTTCCGATTGTTGGCTTTTATATCCACTTCCGTGCCCGTCACATGCGCTGCGGCGCCGATATCGACCGTGCCTGCCACAGAGTGCCGCGCGACGCCCAGCGTGCCGCCGACGGAAGCGGGCGCAGAGTCCGTCCCCCCCATCGTGATGAAGTTTTTGAGCTTGTCTGTCATGCTCCTGCGGAAATCCGCCATCTTCGTCTTATCTTTGTAGATACTCTTGACTTCCTTGGGAATGCTCTGCAAGGCTTCGACGATGCCTTTCGTGTTGATGCTGACGTTCGGCTTGCCGTTCATCACGCCGTTCGCCTGCTCCGCCGATGCGTTGATCTTCGCCGCGCCGCCCAGCGCCGTGATCGACGCGTGATCGCCGATATGGACGTTCGCCGTCTGCGTGAGGAAGTTCACGTTCGCCGCGCCGGATAGACCGAGCTTGCCGCCTCCTGCGCCCTCGACGGTATTGACCGAAGCCGCCGCCGCAAAATTGGCATAGTTCTCCGGCGTCAGGAACATCGTCGCCTGCGAGACGAATGAAGTCATCGCCACGTTAAGCTCATATTTGAAGCCCTGTGACTTGCTGGCAACGATCTGCTCGATTCCCGCGCCCAAAGACAGCGCGGTCGTGATGATGTCCACTGCGTTCAAAGGCATCTTCGTCGCGTTTCCAACGTAGTTGTCGATATTGAGCCCTGTGCTCTTTTGTGCAAGCGAGCGCGTATCGTTGACCAGCTTGCCGAGCTGCTCCACATAGTCCTTGAGCTGTGTCTGCTCCTCTGCCGAGAGCTGCTTGAACTCCTTGCTGTGCTTGACGAAATCCACAGCACCGCCGTATATCTTTTTCAGATTGTCATAGAGTCCCTTGAGGCGGTTGTAGTCCTGATGGCTGTTCGCGCTGATGTCCACCATGCCTGCCCGGATATTCGCGTGGCGCTGCACCTTGTGCCCGTTCTCGTCCGTCGTATCCTCGGCACCGTCCGCCACGTTGACCTCTGCCCTGTTGTCGATCACGCTGACAAGAGCGGATGCGTCGGCGAGGACTTTCGTCGCGTCGTCATCCTTCGTATTCACTATGCCGCCCTGCGCCGACATGTGTACATCCGACATATTGTTTTCCGCCATGAGCTTGACCAGCTTGCTCGTGGGAACCTTGTTCGTGACGCCGATATTCGCCGTCCTGCCGACGTTGAGCGTCGCCGTGTTCTTTTCGACGCCTACGGCGATGCTCGTGCCGAGCGTGAACATCTGCGTCAGCCCTTTCAGCATGCCGCGCTTTTCCTGCGGCTGGCGTGCATTCAGCTCGTTTTGGAGCTCGTTCTGACGGTTCTGCAAAGCTCCTTGCAGACGATTCGCTTCGATCGCGCCGTTCTTGGCTTCGTCGGGCTTCATCTGCTCGGGCGGCGGATTCTCTCCGACAGCCGCGTTGCTCGCGGTCACGTTGTTGCGTGCCGTCGTGTTGTTCGCAGCGCCGACGACATAGCGCTTGGCGGCGACGGCGCCGTTCATGTCCAATGTCGCGCTGCTCTCGTACGTGAGATCTGCGACCGCCGTCGCGCCGAGGGCAGAGACGTTCGCCTTCACAGTCGCCGCGACGTCGATGCTGTTTGCGGCGATCGACTTCACCTGCACATCGTTGTCCGTGCTGCTGATGCGCGACGACTCTCCAAGCGTCACATGCGCATCGTTATGTCCCGTCGCTGCGGCGATCGCCGCATTGACGAGCGGTTCCGTGCCCACGGTCGCCTTCGCTCCGTTGGCGTTCGACTTCACCACGAGAGCGTTCGTGGACTGCGCTTTCACGTCGATGCGCCCCGGCGCTTCCAGCGTGCCGTCGATGGCGATGTTCGCCTTGCTGTCCGAGCCTCCGTAAGCGACGGCGGCGCCCGCGAGATTCGTGACCTTCGGTCCCTGCCCTGCGGGGCGCGCTCCTGCCTGCGCCTTATCCGGATCGGGCTTGGGCTTGATGATCTGTGTGTCAACGCTCGAAGTCGATGCCTGTACGATGTTTTGCGTCTTGCTCTCCGCCGTGACGGAAAGCGCGGGATTTGCGGCGTTTGCCGCATCTGCCTTCTTCGCATCCGGATCTGTGCTGCTCAGCGCACGCGCGGTCAGCACCGCCTCCCTGCCGACGGAGACGTTCGCTTCCGAACCCATGTAACTGTAAATGGGATCGACCTTCAGCGTGTTGGTGAGCGTCGTGATCTTCAGCAAGTTTTTCTGCAGATGACCGAGCGCCTTGATGTCGCCCGAAAGGCTTTCCACCGATGTACTGTCGTTGAAGCTGTTGTACGAATTCGTCGAGGTCGAGGCGACCTTGATCTTGTTCGCATCGATCTTGCCGTTGAGCTTGATGTCCGCCTTTGTGTAGACGATCTGCCCCAAGGGATTATTGAGGGAGCCGACGGCGGTCTGCATATCTTCAGGTATGCGGTCGAACGACCAGCCTGCATCCCGGCTCGTCGCCCGCGCCTCGACAGTGACGTTGCCGCCGCTTTTTTCGTCTGCCGTATAGGCATCCTTCGCTGAACGCGCCGTTATGACGCTGCCCGCTTCCGTCGTGACCGACGCCGTCCGATAGCGCGGCGCGAAGTCCTTGAACGTCTCCTCCACGCCCTTGTTTGATGCCGTGGCAAGACCGTCCGCTACGGCGCGAAGCACGATATCGCCGTTTCCCTGTGCCGTCAAAACGAGATTGCCGCCGAGATTTGCCGAGACGGCATTGCCGTTGATGTCCGTCGTGTTGACGAGATCTGTAAAGTCAATCGTCGGCGCCGTCTCCAAACGAGCCGTACCGGCAATATGAATGGCAGCCGTCTCCAGTCGGATGCCGTCCACAGCGTTCAGCTTGCCGGCGACGGAGATCGTCCCCGACGGATTGATCGCTGCCTCACCCGAAGAAAATGGCAGCGCATCCGTATAGTGCCCGTCGTACGAATTGTCGCGAAGCATACCGTAGCCGCCTTTCGTCGGCGTGATGACATGGATGCTGCCCGCATTCACGACGCCCGACGCGCCGACGGTCATGCCGTCCACGCTGACGAAATAGAGATTGCCGCCGACCTTGTTGGCGCGAACCGCATTGACCGTACCGTTGATCGAGATGGCTTCATTGACGAAATTGATCAGATTCTTCGCGCCGCCCGCCGTCGTCGTTCCGAAATAAAGGTTTGCAATATGCCCCTGATCGAGCGAAAAATGCTTGAAGGTGTTGACAGCGTTGTCCCCGTGCACACTATCTGCCAGCACGTTCGTCACGGCTCCGTTCGTCGTGATCGTCCCCGCCTTGCTTGCGTCCGCTTTCTCTATCGCATTGGCTGCCGCAAGCTGTGTGAACCAAGGTCCCGCCATGACCCCGACAGCGGTCAGGCTCGCCAATATCTTTTGCGTCAATGAGCGCTTCTCTGCGCGTCGCCCTGTTCTTCTCATAAATCCAGTCATTTTTATTTCCTCCCTTGCCGCCGTCAAAATTGTGCGTTCAAAAGCAGATGAAAGCGCACCCGATCCACCTTTTCCAAAGCCGCGCTGTGTCCCACGGTGCGGCGAAGCGGAATGCCCGCCGCCATATCCAATGATATAGTATCCTCGATCCGGGCGCGAAGTCCCAGTCCCGTACTGAGCAGCATGTGATGTTCGGCAAGCTCCCTGCCGCCCCAGAGCGTTCCGTAGTCCAAAAAGCCATACAGGCTGACTGCCGGCTTATTCAAGACGGGTGCAGCATACTCCAGCGAGCAGGAAAAGCCGTTCGGCGCACCCAGCAGGTTTTCCTTGTATCCGCGCACGCTGTAGACGCCCCCGAGGAAGAACTGCTTCGACGGGCGCAGATCGTCCGTCTTGCTGATCTGAAGATTCGTCCGCAGCGTGAAAAGCTGCCCATGCGCCGCGCCCCTCTGATAGATGCCGTTAAATGTATAGAACGCGTACCGTCTCGACGGCTTTGCAAGCCGCGTCAAAGAATCATTTTTCCAACGCCCGTAAGTAAGCGCATGGCGATGATAAAATGCCCCGCCACGCCCGTAATGGGTAAAGGCAAGCGCCGCTATTCCATCCGTGAAGGTATCGTCAAGCAAGGAAGAAACCTCCTCTATGTCCGTGACGGAATGCTGGCAGCTGAGCGTGAGCGATGCCTCCACTTTCATCGAAGGAGTCACACGCAGAGGATGCGAAAGCATGACCTGCAGCGCAGAGGCATGTCCGTTTACGGGAATGCCCCAAGCGTGGTATTGACCGCCGATCACCTTCGTCGCGTTCGTGTTATAAGAAAGTTCGATCCGTGTGCCGCGCAGCCCCAGGGGATAGGAGTACCCCGCCATGAAGGAATTCAATCCCCGCGTATGCAGAAAGCCGAGTGTCAGTCTGTCGCGCCAGCCAAAAAGACTGCGGTTCGTATAGTAAACGCCCTCTCGCCAGCGTCCCGTGGCCTCACCACCCGCATTGTCAACGTAAAGTGTGAAGGCATCGTTCGTCGGCTCCTTTGCCGTAAGCACGAAATCGGTCGTGCCGGGCTTCTCCCCCGCTTTCAGCGTCATATGCAGCGTCACATCATTCGTTGCATTGAACCAACGAAGCTCCTCATCCATATCCCGATAGCGCGGCACGCTCCCCGCTTTCAGCTTCATGCGGTCTTCGATATAAAGGGAGCGTGTGTGTGCATTGCCCTGAATCTCCACCGTGCCGACGCGCCCCTCGAAAAGTCCGATGTGAACGCGCCCCTCATGAATCGTCTGCGGCGGCAAATACGCACGACAGGTGATATAGCCTTGCTCTTCGTAGAGCGCATTGATCTTTTCCACGATCGCATAGAGATCGGAGAGCGTCACCTCGTGTCCCATATAGACGGCGACAACCGCATCGCGCACAGCGGGCGTAAGGATCTCTGACGTGTCGAAATCCACGGTGCGCAGCACGAAACGCCCCGTATCAGCCACTTCCTCGTGTGGCTGCTGCGGGGCTTCTATCTCACTTTTTTCGGCTTTATGCCACTCCTGCATCGCACGCGCCATGCGCAACCGTTCCATCTGCTCCTGTTGGCGGCGCAGCCCAATGCCGCTGTCCGGCACAGTGCCGGGCGGCGCTGCCTGTGCATCCGCTCCCATATATACAGCAAAAAAAATCCCTGCTGCGAATATTGCAAACTTCTCCCTCATCATCGCCATCGCCTCACATCTGTTTCGCTCTTCGAGAATCGGTCTTGTATCCTGCATATAAAAAGAGGATTTATCCATGACTTTTCAACTATTATCTTATCATAAAGAAGCCGAACGCACGCAACCACTTTCCTGCTAGTTGCTACCACTTTCCTACGGCTTGATGCGTTGTTCATGGAGCGCGGATAAATGCAGCGCTTCATGAACGATAAAAGACGAAGCGCATACGAAAAGTTCGTATGCGCTCCGTCTTTTATCGCTGAAATGCCTTTGCAGCGATTTCTTCATTGGCAATTCCTTACATAAACCCGAAGCCGTTGATATAAGGATTGCATTTCCTCTCATGCCCGATCGTCGTCGCCGGACCATGCCCGCAGTATACGGCAAGTTCATCGGGCAGCGTCATGAGTTTCTCTTTGACGGACGTCAGGAGAGCTTCCGTGGAAGAGCCGGGAAAATCCGTCCTGCCGACGGATTCGGCAAACAGCGTGTCGCCGCTGAAAACGCGATCCCCCATGAGGTAGCAGACGCCGCCGGGAGAATGCCCGGGCGTATGAAGCACGGTGAACTTCATGCCGCCGATCTCCAAGACCTCGCCACCCTTCAAGAGAACGTCGGCGGGGCGCGTCACGATCGGCATCCCCATAAAGGCGGACAGATTCTTCCGCGCATCGAGGAGCATCGGCGCATCCGCTTCATGAATATAAAGTTTCGCCCCCGTTTTTTCGCGCAGAAAGTCGATGGCTCCGATATGGTCGGCATGGGCGTGCGTGTTGAGAATCGCCTTGAGGTTCAGCCCCTCCTCTTGGATCTGCTGCCATACGGCTTCTTCACTGCCGCCCGGGTCGATCGCTGCCGCTTCGCTGCTTCCTTCCTCATGCAGAATATAGCAGTTGACGCCGAGTGCACCCACGACAAGAGTTTTCATATTCAGGCTCATATTTCATCATCCTTTGCTGACATGCCCAAAGAGCGCGACACGCTGTAGACGTCCTTCATGCGGCGAATCTTCGTCATGATCTGCGCCACCTGCTGTGAATTTCGCACATCAAGCCCCATGTTGACGAGCGAGGTCTTATTCGACTTATTCGCTTTCGCCGTGAGCGAGGTGATGTTGACCTTCATCTCGGCAGGCAGCGCGAAAAGTTCGGCGAGCATCCCTGTCTTATCGTTGCAGACAATTTCAATCTGCACCGTATACACCTTGTCGAGTCCGATGTCCCAATTCACTTCAATGACGCGGGAAAAATCCATATCGTTCAAGAGGTTCGGGCAGTCCGAGCGATGCACGGAAACGCCGCGCCCGCGCGTGATGTAGCCTGTGATCGGATCGCCCGGAATCGGGTTGCAGCAGCGCGCCAGCCGCACGAGGAAGCCGCCCTCGCCTTCCACGAGGATACCGTGGCTCGCCTTCTTCTTGCGGTTCTTGAGCGGCTGCTTGAGTTCGCTGAGCATCTGCGAAATATCCGGCGGCGTCGACTTCTGCAGATCCTGCTTGTGCATATCAATGAGCTTAGAGAGAATGCCGTTGACCGTTATGCCGCCGTAGCCGATGGATGCGAGGAGATCGTTCACCTGCGGAATGTTGAGCTTCTTCGCTAAGACTTCAAGCCGCTCGGGTTTCAGCACATCCTTCGGCACATAGCCAAGATGCTTGGTTTCCTTCTCCATCAAGTCCATGCCACGCGCGATATTCTCTTCCTTGCGCTGCTTTTTGAACCACGCGCGTATCTTCGTGCGCGTTTCCGAGGATGCGACGATATTGAGCCAATCGCGGCTCGGCCCGTTGTTTGATTTGTTCGTGATGATAGAAACGATATCGCCGTTTTTCAGCTTGTATTCAAGCGGCACAATTTTGCCGTTGACCTTGGCTCCCACGCAGTGATGCCCGACTTCCGTATGAATGCGGTAAGCGAAATCTATCGGTATGGAGCCCTTGGGCAAATCGACGACGTCGCCTTTTGGCGTAAAGACAAAGACTTCATCGGAAAAGACGTCAACCTTCAAAGCCTCAAAGTACTCGCGCGGGTCGTCAAGTTCATGCTGCAGGCTGACCATCTGACGCAGCCACGACATCTTCTGATCGTATTCGTGCGTCGCGCCGACGCTCTTGCCCGCTTCCTTGTACTTCCAATGCGCCGCAACGCCGTACTCCGAGACCTTGTGCATGGCGAAGGTACGAATCTGGATCTCCAGCGGATAGCCGCGGCATATTACGGTCGTATGCAGCGATTGGTAGCCGTTCGACTTCGGCATGGCGATGTAGTCTTTGAAGCGTCCGGGCAAGGGCTTCCACATCGCATGGATGATGCCGAGCACGCCGTAGCAGTCCTTGACAGAATCGACGAGCACGCGCAGCGCCGAAAGGTCGTAGATCTCGCTGATGTCCTTCTGATCGCGCTTCATTTTCTTATAGATGCTGTAAAAATGCTTGGCACGCCCTTGAATCTCCGCCGTCATGTGCGCCTCTTCAAGCTTTTCCACGATCTGCTCATGCGCCTCGTCGATGAACGCCTGACGCTCCTGCCGCTTCTGCTTGACGCTCTCGACGAGAGCATAGTATGCCTTGGGATCGAGGTAACGCAGGCACAGATCCTCAAGCTCCCATTTGACATTCGATATGCCGAGGCGATTCGCGAGCGGCGCGTAGATCTCGATGGTCTCTCGCGCAATGCGCTTTTGCTTGTCCTCGCGCATATACTTGAGCGTACGCATATTGTGCAGGCGGTCGGCGAGCTTGATCATGATGACACGGATATCCTTCGCCATCGCAAGGAACATCTTGCGATAGCTTTCAAGCTGCTGTTCTTCCTTCGACTTGTACTGAATCTTGCCGAGCTTCGTCACACCGTCGATGAGCATGGCGACCTCGTCGCCAAAAAGCTCGCGCATTTCTTCGAGCGTATGCGTCGTGTCTTCCACGACATCATGCAGGATGGCGGCGCTGATCGTGATGTCGTCAATCTGCAGGTCTGTGAGTATCTTCGCGACGGCGAGAGGATGAATGATATAATCTTCGCCGGAGACGCGCTTCTGCCCCTTGTGCGCGGCATCTGCAAGCTCGTATGCCCTCCGGATGAGCGCGGCGTCCGCATTCGGCTGGTAGGTTTTCACCGCTTCCAAGATCGCATCTATCCTTATGGGATTCATCTCATTCATTCCATTCCACCCGACTTTCCTCGGCATTCTCCGGGCAATCATCCGTGCTCGCCCACATCCATCTCATAATTCTATATTATACACCATCATGCAAGTTTTCACAGCGAAATCGAATCTCAAAAATAATTCGACCTTGCAGCGTCTGCCTTTATTATACCATGCGCGGAGCATTCTCGTTCATCACAGCGCCGTAAGACGCGGATGAAGCCATAAATTTGCAAAAGATACATCATTCAGATTTTTCGCTTGACAAATCGTCTAACCCCCCCATAATAATACTTAATTTAATAATAATAAAATTTTATTCTATGGACAATGGAGGCAGGGCAACGATATGAATAAGCTGCTCATCGGGCTTGTAACCGCAGTTGTAACGCTCGGCGTCGTCCTTGGCACACTGATCGCCACGAAGGGACATCCCACACGGCAGGAAAAACCAATCAAGCAGGAGACAAAGACCGAGAAAAATTACACCGAAGTCGATCTCAATACGCTCATGACCGAGCTAAAGGAAAATGCGCTGAACGCCGCCGAAAAGTACAAGGGCAAGGATGTCAAGATCGTGCACGGCGTCTTGAAAAATATCGACTCGGACGGCGACTACATCAGCCTGAACGGTGACCGGAACAAGCTGAATATCGTGCATAACATGATGGTCATGACCAAAAGCAAAGAGGTAAAGGATCAGGTGCGTCAGCTGAAGGTCGGTCAGTCACTCATCATCTACGGTCACATCGACGACGTGGGCGAGGTCATCGGCTATAAGGTGCACGCGGACAAGATCGAGATTGCTGCAGAGCAGCCCGCAGCAACACCGACACCTGCGGCAGAAATGAGCCGTATAGAAGGTATGCCGTCTCCCGCACAGCTCAAGCAGAATCAGAGCAAGGAATGGCGACCGCTCTCCTCTGATAAGCGATATAGCTATCAAATTCCACGAAAAAATGCGCTCATCTTGTATGACTACCAAACGAATCGATATATTGGATTCTCATTCGCTCTTCAGAAATATAACCTCGATCTCAGCAAAGGCGTACTCTATATCCTTATGGTTACAGACAAAGCAGGAGAGGATTGGTTGGAGTGTGATACCGAGAACCATACATATGCCATCGCGCTAAAAGCAGAGTTTTCATGGGAAGGAGGAAATATCCGCCCAGGTATGTTAACCCGCATCTCTCCTAATTCAAAACCAATAGGAAGATCTATAGAACCCTTTCGTGAAACAGCACACGGCTCACAAGCTCTAAACTATGCATACGACATCCCCCTGCAAGAACAGGCAAATGTCGATGTGATCAACGCCGTTCTGCGCTATCTGCCACATCTCAAACAGGAATGGCTGTAAGATAATCCACCACAAACCAAGGAGGAGACCCCATGAGAAAGCGCATCCCGTTCCTATCGTTCATCCTGTCAGTGATTTTGCTGACGACATGCACCGCCGCACATGCACAGCCCGTCTATCATCAGCTGCTCCTATGGCGCGTGCCCTATTCGCTGGTCGCAGACGGTTTCGTAGATCGTGCAACGGGCATCAAGACCGTGGTTTCCCGACTGATTTTTCATCCCTTCCCACTCGATTCGAGAGTCCAATTTTATGAGTATAAGGGGACAGAGCACGGAATCAGCGTCGCATTTTATTATTATGTATATCCAGATGCAGTTCCCATCTCGGCAGATGGTCGTTACCGTGTGATTTGGATGGATGTAGAGATCATCAGCTCCATAGGCGGCAATGAAGTCCTTCGCACCCCGATTCTCTATGATTCAGCATCCGATACATTCACGACGTTGGGCGTATTCCATAGTCCCATATCTGCAAAGGGGGACGGCGGCAGAATCAGTCGAACAAAATTTAAAACAAACAATGGGGCAAGCGAAGCTGAAGCCCGCGCTCACCTGTTAGAGACTGCCCCGCTCCTAAAGGCGTATAACATCATCAAGGATATTCCCCCGTCGGGAACCTTATATAAAATCATTCTTGGCGACGTGCGCGAAAGCACGACGGACTGAACATGAAAAAGGAGAGAAACAAAATGAACCGCAAACTGCTTACTTCCATCCTTCTCTGTGCCGTATTCCTGCTGAGCATGGGCATCACATTTGCCATGCCCTCTGCCGACGCCTACGAAACCGTTGTGCAGTCACTCCCGCCGCTCGGTGCAAGGGTGACGGCGGACTCCTTCCCCAGCTTTGCCGAGGTTGTTCCGAATCATCCTATGGTACCGCCGCAGGTTGCACGCGGAACATACGACGGATGGGAGTTCATGGAGCAGATCCAAAACGGGCGCATCAGCTATGTCATCATCCGCCCCGCGGCAGGAGCACAAGACACCACAGCGATCGCCGAAGAGATCCTCTCTGCCACTTCGGAGATCTACGGCGATCCCTATCACTGCACGGACGATGGAAAATATCTCTGGGAGCATGGCGTCTACGACGCTAAGACAGGGACGTTCTTCGCACAAAACTACTAGAGAATCACGGATAAAATCATAATAAAGAGCCAATATATGAGTCTCCTCATGTATTGGCTCTTTATTATGCTGGGAAGGAAGTCTCTGTAAAAAATTCCTACAGAGGATTTCCCTCGCGGAATATGCGCGACTTATATAAATCAAGCCGTTCTTTCGGTGCGGAAAACTTGTATGTTCCATCGGCTGCGTGCAGGACGCCAAGCTCTTCAAAAATTTGCAGCGCCTTTTGAAAGGTGAAGATCCCCATGACAGGAAAATGACGCAAATACTCTGCCAAAAGATACTCTGCATCCAACGGCAGTTCTGCCGCCTTTTGACGTGCGAACAGAAAGCGATAGACCGAAGCCAGCGCATCACGGTCGGGATGCTTCGCCTCGGCGCGTGCCGGTCGAAAGTCTTCGAGCATGAGCTGCAAGGAGCGCTTCTCGCGCCATACATGATATTCGGGAAAGTATGCGATGTCGATGCGCTCACGGTTGACGAGAGGCGCTGCCTCGCCCCTGCCCCAAGCCAGAACGTCGATGCTCTCATCCACGCCGTCGAGCGCAAACTTCAAATGCTGCCCTTCCTTGCCGATCCGCTGCGCATAACTGCCGCGAACACTATGCGACGCAAAGAGCGGCTTGGGATTTCCCATGCCGTAAGGCTCCAAGAGCTTGATCTCCGTCATCAGTTTTTCAGAGATCTTATCCGGCGCAAGTTCCAACTCGATGTCAAGGATCGGGATGAAGTCCTCTGCCGCGAGAACGCGCGTCGCATACGCGGCAAGCGCTTCGCGAAACGGCGCAATATCTTCCGAACGCAGCGACAGCCCCGCCGCCTGCGCATGACCGCCGAAGCCAAGCAGATACTCTTTGCAAGCCGAGAGCGCTTCAAACATGTGGAAGCCGCGAATGCTGCGGCACGATCCTTTGCCGATGCCGTCCTCTTCCGCGATGATGACCGTCGGACGATAGTACCGCTCGACGATGCGCGAGGCAACGATGCCGATGACGCCCGGATGCCAGCCCTCGCCATGCAGCACGAGCACAGGAGCTTTTTTGATGTCGATACTTTCGATCTGCTTTTCTGCCGCTTGCAGGATCTCCTGCTCCACGGCCTGCCTCTCGCGGTTTGCAGCGTCAAGCTCTTCCGCGATCGCCTGCGCTTCTGCTGCGTCCTCTGTCAAAAGCAGCTCGACGCCGCGCAGAGCGGACGCCAGACGTCCGGCGGCATTGAGCCTAGGCGCAAGCACGAAGCCGATATGCCCCGCCGTGATTTCCTTTTCCTTGAGTTCTGTCACGGCGAGAAGCGCCTGAATCCCCAAGCGCTTCGATTTCTTCAAGACGCGAAGCCCCTGCTGCACAATCTTGCGGTTTTCACCCACGAGCGGCACGACATCAGCGACCGTTCCCAAGGCGACAATGTCGAGATCGCCCGTGAAGGCTCTGCCGCGCATCTTCTGCCAGAGCGCCTGGCAGAGCTTGAACGCCACGCCCACGCCCGCGATGTTTTTGTCGGGATATGGGCAGTCTGCGCGATGCGGGTCGATGACGGCGACGGCTTTGGGCAGCTCTTTGCCCGGCAGGTGGTGATCGGTGATGATGAGATCGACCTTGTCTTTCACCGCCGCCGCTTCTTCGACGGCGGAAATGCCGCAGTCCACCGTGACGATCAGATCCGCGCCCGCCGCGATGATTTCATCGAGCGTTTCCTTGTGCAGTCCATAGCCGTCCTTCTGACGATGCGGAATGAAGTAGCCGACGTCTGCGCCGAGCTGACGCAGACTGCGGCAGAGGAGCGAGGTCGCCGTGATGCCGTCAACGTCGTAATCACCGTAGACGACGATGCGCTCCTTCGCTTGAATCGCCCGCTCAATGCGCGAGACGGCTTTCTCCATATCTTTCATCAAAAATGGGTCGTAAAACGGCTGTTTTTCCGGATGAAGGAAGTTCCTTGCCTCTTCATCGGATGCAATACCGCGATGCAGAAGGAGCGCCGCCGTAAAGGGCGTCGTGCCGATGCGCTGGGAAAACTCCACAGCGCGCGCCGACACATCGGGCAGAAGCGACCATTCTTTTTCCATTGTTCCCCTCCTTCCATCTGTCACCGGATGGAGCCGACTTCACGCACAAACGTCCACTTCGCAGGCATTGTGCGCCGCCCTTAGTAAAAGAGGCTGTTCATAAGCCGGATTCGACCTATGCACAGCCCTTGCAGGTCTGCTTTCAGCGCCGCAGACCATGATTTTATTTTGCTGCAGCCGCGCTGCCCGCTCTGCGGCGTTTCTCCGAGAAATTGCGCAGGACGACCCAAATGGGGCTTGCGATAAAGATGGACGAATAGCAGCCGGCAAAGAAGCCGACGAGAAGCGCGAATGAGAAGTCTTTCGTCGTATCGCCGCCGAACCAATAGAGCGCGAACGTCGTGAAAAGCACGGTGCAGACCGTGTAGATCGAGCGCGTCAAGGTCTGATAGATGCTCGTATTGACCAGCGCACAGATATCGCCGCCGCGTCTGAAATGCAGCTTCAAATTCTCACGAATGCGGTCGAAAATGACGATTGTATCATTGATCGAATAGCCGACGATCGTCAAGAGCGCCGCGACAAAGGAAGAATCAATCGGCCGCTGCGTCAAGGAAAAGATGCTCAAGACGATGAGAATGTCGTGAACCAATGCCATGATCGAGGAAACGCCGAACCTGAACTCGAAGCGATACGAAACGTAAAGCACGATCATGACCCACGAGAGCGCAAGCGCCCAAAGCGCATTCATGATAAGCTCGGCGCCCATCGTCGCGCCGACTTTCTCCTCGCGCAGCACATCGTAATCGCCAAGCTGCTGCTTGAGCGACGCCATGACTGCCTTGCGCTCTTCTTCCTCCAAGTCAACGCTTCGCACCATGACGGTGGGCGCAGCTTCAGCGTTCGCCGCATCGCCCGAGAACTGGATCGTACTGTTGTCGAGTCCGTACTCACGCAGAACGCCGCGCACGTCCGCCAAGGTCACTTCCTTCTGAAAGCGCAGCTCGATGATCGTGCCGCCCGTAAAGTCGATGCCGAGGTTGAAGCCCTGCGTACACATGCTGAAAATACCTGGCACGATGACGCAAAGGGAGATGATGAACCAGATTTTCGTGCGTTTGACAATATCGAACTTAGGCATCTTTCTTCACCCCGCTTCCCACGGACAATCCCGTCGCACCGTAGACGGCGGGATTCTTGCAAATATTCGAGGCGATGAGCAGCTTCAGCATGTACTGCGTGAGCGTAATCGCCGTCAGCATACTGAGTACAACGCCAAGCCCGAGCGTGATGGCAAAGCCCTTGATCGTGCCCGTGCCGAAGAAAAACAGCACGAGCGCTGCGATGATCGTCGTGATGTTCGAATCGAAGATCGTCGTAAAGGCGCGCTTGAATCCTGCTTCCATCGAAAGGCGCAGCGTCTTGCCCAGTCGATACTCCTCTTTGAAATGCTCGAAGATCAGCACGTTCGCATCGACCGCCATGCCGATGGATAAGATAATGCCCGCGACGCCAGGCAGCGTCAAAGTCGCGTCGAGCATCTTCAGAATGAAAAGCAGCAAGATGACATACGCCATGAGACTGAGGTCAGCAATAAGTCCCGAAAGGCGATAAAACAGTATCATGAACAGGAGGACGGCGGAAATGCCGATGACAAAGGCAAACTCGCTCTTGTCCTTCGAATCCTGACCGAGCGTCGGGCCGACCGTGCGCGTCTCGATGATGTTGACCTTGACAGGAAGTGCGCCGCTTCGCAAAAGCATCGCGATGCGATGCGCCTCTTCCTGGCTCTCCTGTCCCGTGATCTCAGCCCTGCCGCCCGTGATAGGCTCACGCACGTTCGGATTCGTCAAGACTTCGCCGTCGAGCAGGATGGCGATGCGGCGACCGACATTCTTCGTCGTCAGATCGGCGAACTTCTTCGCGCCCTCGTCGGAAAACTCCAAGTTGACTACATATTGATTCTGCTGATTTCGTGCGTCCTGCGCGTTTTTCAAGTCCGTACCCGTCATGACGGTATTGCCTTCTTCGTCCTTGAATTCAAGCATTGCCGTCTTGCCGATCGTCTTGATTGCAGAATCGGGATCCTTTATGCCCGGCAGCTCTATGATGATGCGGCGCTCGCCCTGGCGCTGAATCAGCGGCTCAGTCAAACCAAGCTCGTTGACGCGCTTCTCCATGATCTTTACGACGCGCTGCATCGCATCTTCATTGACTTGCGCCTCCGGCGTATCGACGGCTTCGAGCACGACGTGCGTACCGCCCTGCAAATCAAGACCTTGACGTATGGAATTCGCCAACGGCGAGACGAAGGCGAAAAACACGCCGACGATCACCGCGATGACCGCGATGAGCTTCAGTAAAGCGTCCTGTCTCAAATCTTTCCATCTCCTCTGATACATATTGTTCTTCCGCACTCAGGCGCAATGCGCGAATCGATGCGGTTCAAGCCCCTTTTTCATGCAGAAATGCGATGACCGCCGCCAAAACCTCAGCCGCCGAAAGCTCATCCGTCTGCAAATAGAGATCGGCATGTTCCCTCGCATCTTTCAAACGCTCGTGCTGCACCACCAAGCGCTCTTCGGTCCATGAGACGCGGCGGCGCTTCTTGATCGCAGGGAGCGTCGCGTCGATCATCACGAGAACATCAGGACGGTGTTTGTTCCAAAAGGCGCGTATGCACGAGTGTTCCTGCGCCACATTGTACGCATCAAAGCCTGCATCCTTCAGCCCCTGCACGAGCGTCGTCTTGCCCGACGCACAGACGCCGACAACAGCAATTCTCATGATTCTCTCCTCTTAGCCACATGTCCTTAAAACGGGTACGAAGCGGAAAGCTGCTCGATCTTTGGCGCATCAGACGAACTTTCCGAAATACCCATGACGACGACCGTCATATCGTCGCCCGCCTTTTCCTTGTCCAAAGAAAGCGCATATTCCAAGATGCTCTTGGCGATGAATTCACAGTCCTCAGGCGCATTGTCCTCGATGATGGCGATGATCTTCTTCATATCCATCGCCGCGCCGTCGTACTTCTTTCCCGCATGGGCGATGCCGTCTGTGAAAGAGACGACGATCATGCCCGAAGCAAACGGCAATTCGTAGACGTGGGGCTTCATGTGGCGGTTGACGCCAATCGGCGACACCTCATCGTCGTAGATCGTCAGGTACTCATCCGTCTTGACGATGGTCGGACAGTTGGAATTGCGGCTGATGACGACCGTTTCTGACTCCAAATCGGCGCTCAGAAGCGTCAGTGTACACGATACCTTCTTATCCTTCATCGCATAGAGGTAGTCATGCACGGCGCGTGCCACAGCGCCGTCACGCGCGCCATCGGCGATCAAGGAAGCCGCCTTGTTCACGACCCAGCTGCTCGTATGATGCGCCGCCAGCCCATTCCCCTGCCCGTCGGCGATGACGGCGGAAAGACCGCCGTAAGGCCGCTCAATGATATCAAAGTTGTCGCCGCAATGCTGCATCGCATACTTATTGATTTTTGCCATGCCTACGTTTATCTTCATCAATGCTTCTCACCTGCAAAATATGGTTTCGTTCTCCGTAACAATCCCGTGCATCATGATATCATGCGCCTCGAGCGGAAGATCTTCCATGATCTGACACGAAAACGCCACAGCGATGCGCTGCGCCTGCGTCGCTTTCTCGCCCAAAAAGCGATCATAGAAGCCCGCGCCCAACCCGAGCCGCTCTCCCTTGCGCGAAAACGCCGCGCCCGGTACAAGCACACAGTCAAGACTCGCGGGATCGACGATTTCGCGCTGATCTTCGCGCACGGTCAATATACCGTAGTCGCCAAGCACGAGATCCGAAAGCGCGCGCACGCGCACCGCCGCCATGACGCCCTTCCCTCTGACGAGCGGCAGGGCGACCGTCTTGCCCTCAGCCAAAGCCGCCGCAATCCAGCCGTAGAGCTGAACCTCATCCGCCATCGAAGCAAAGGCGAAAATCCGCTGTGCCATGCAGCAGGCAGGAAGCGCTCTGAGCCGTCTGCAAATCGCTTCGCTGAACGTCTCATTCTCCTTGGGCGAAAGGCTGCGGCGACGCGCCAAAGCCTCTTGCCGCATTCGCTTTTTCGCCTGCAAAAGATCTCTATATACCATGCGTCATGACTTTTCCAAGGCTGTGCCATCGCTCACATTTGCATGAATGGAAGCGCGTGACACCTCGATCTCCACCTGCTCGGCGATCTTCAGCTTGACCATCGTATCGTGCACCTCTGTCAGAGTGCCGTAAATGCCGCCGATCGTCACGACGCGATTGCCGCGCTTGAGTCCGTCGAGCATCTCCTTGCGGCGCTTCTGCTCCTTGCGCTGCGGCTTGATGATGAGAAAATAGATGACAAGCACCATGAAAATCAACGGTCCGTATGTATATAGAGCATTCATCATATTTGCGTCCATCGTATTCCTCCCAATCAAAAACAAGAAAATCTCTCATAACTATAAATTTCTTTCGACGCTTTTCGCTTTTTCCCTTTATTGCAGAAAAAATTCCTTATCGTTTGTAATTCCGAAGAAAATTCGCACGAAATTCGCCGAATGTACCCGAGAGAATGGCTTCTCGCATCTCGCGCATAAAGACTTGCAGGAAATACAGGTTGTGCAGCGTCAAAAGGCGCAGTCCGAAGATTTCCTCGGCACGCACGAGATGCCGGATGTAGGCGCGCGTGTAGCCGCTCCGGCAAGCGTAGCAGCCGCATCCCTCTTCAAGCACAGAAAAATCACGCGTGTAGGCGGCGTTCTTCATCACGAGCCTGCCGGTATGCGTCATCGCCATGCCGTTTCGCGCCACACGCGTCGGGAATACACAGTCAAACATGTCGATGCCGTGCATGACGCCCTCTAAAAGATAATCGGGCGTGCCGACGCCCATCAAATAGCGCGGCTTATCTTCGGGCAGAAGATGCACGGTGAGACCAAGCATCTCGTACATGACTTCCTTCGGTTCGCCGACGCTCAGTCCGCCGACAGCATAGCCGGGAAAATCAAGCGCGATAAGATCCGCCACGCTCTTTTCGCGCAGATCCTTGTACATGCCGCCCTGCACGATGCCAAAAAGCCCTTGCTGCTCGCTCGTCATCGCCTTCTTGCAGCGCTCTGCCCAGCGCGTCGTGCGCTCCGTCGAGGCTTTCGCATAATCGTAGTCGGCAGGATACGGCACGCATTCATCGAACGCCATAACGATGTCCGAGCCGAGCGCCATCTGCACCTGCATCGAAACCTCCGGCGACAAAAACTTCTTTGAGCCGTCGATATGCGAGCGAAACGTCACGCCGTCCTCGGTGATCTTGCGCAAATCGCCGAGACTGAACACTTGAAAGCCGCCGCTGTCGGTCAAGATCGCGCCGTCCCAGTGCATGAAGCGATGCAGTCCGCCCGCCTCGCGCACGAGATCCATGCCGGGGCGCAAGAAAAGATGATATGTATTGGAAAGAATCACCCCCGCCCCAAGATTTTTAAGCTCATCGGGAGAAACGCCCTTAACGGACGCCTGCGTGCCCACGGGCATGAAGATCGGCGTTGGAAAACTGCCGTGCGGCGTATGCAGAATGCCGGCGCGCGCTCCCGTCGCGGCATCTTTTTTTATCAGTTCATAAGTAATGGCTGTCAAAGAGCGTCCTCCTCTTTCGCACCGTTTTCAGCGCTTCCTTGTCAAAAACATCGCATCGCCGAACGAAAAGAAGCGATATCCCTCGCGCACCGCCTCTTCGTAGGCGGACAATACGAACTCGCGTCCGGCGAAAGCGCTGATGAGCATGAGCAGCGTCGATTTCGGCAAATGAAAATTTGTCACGAGCGCATCGACGATCTTGAAGCGATAGCCCGGATAGATGAAGATGTCCGTCCAGCCGCTCTTCGCCGCGATCTCTCCCTGCGCCTCAGCCGCCGACTCCAGCGTGCGGATCGACGTCGTGCCGACGGCGACGATGCGGCCGCCCGCCCCTTTCGTGCGGCGAATCAAGTCCGCCGTCTCCTCCGGCAGCCGATAATACTCGCTGTGCATCTTATGATCTTCGATGTTTTCCACGTTTACGGGGCGAAACGTACCGAGACCGACATGAAGCGTGACGAAGCCGATATGAACGCCTTTCGCCTGAATCGCGGCGAGCTGTTCCTTCGTAAAATGCAGCCCTGCCGTCGGCGCCGCCGCCGAACCTTCTTCGCGGCAGTAAACCGTTTGATAGCGTTCCTTATCCTCCAGTTTTTCATGAATATACGGCGGCAGCGGCGTTTCACCCAAGCGGTCAAGAATCTCCTCAAAAACGCCCTCGTAGCGAAACCTCACGATGCGTCCGCCAAAATCCGTATGTGCCGCAACCTCAGCGCTTAATTCATCAGAAAAGCGAATGACCTGCCCGACCTGCGCTTTCTTGCCGGGGCGCACCAGAGTTTCCCACGAGTCCTTGTCGATGCGACGCAGCAAAAACACCTCGATATGTGCGCCCGTCGGCTCACGCCTGCCATAAAGACGCGCCGGCAAGACGCGCGTATCGTTCAAGATCAGAGCGTCGCCGGGCGAAAGAAACTCTTCCAAATCATAAAAATGACGATGCTTCATCGTCCCCGCCAGCGGATCGAGCACCATGAGACGCGACGCATTGCGCGGCTCGATGGGCTTCTGCGCGATCCGTTCCTCGGGCAGTTCGTAATTAAAGTCATCGAGCATCATCACGGCAAAACCTCCAACGTCGTTCCCGGATAATAATGCGCCAAGATGGCGTCATACTTCATACTAGCCGCGAGTCTCTCCGCGCCATGCTGCGACATTCCCAGACCATGCCCGCTGCCAAAGCCTGCGAATACGATCTCTCCCTTTTCACGCCGCACATCAAAAAGCGTGCTCTTCAAGCCGAAGATCGAGCGCATATCGCTCCCCGTCAGCGTCACCGCACGATTCGAGCCGTGAATCACCATGCGCGAAACGCGCCCCGAAGGCGTGCGATACGCATCACTCTTGCCGATGACGAGCGGTGAAAGCTCGATTTTCTGCAAAGCGCCCACATCTTTTCCGGCAGCGGCAAGTTTTTTTAGAAAATCGGCTTCTGCGAAAGTCGTCTGCCACGGGCTCGTTTTTTGCACTTCGTCTTCAACCGGCACGAGATACGGTACGCCATCGCCCCAAAGAGCCTCGCGGCTCTCCGTCATGCCGCCCGAATCACTGTGAAACAGCGTTTCCGCCGGCTCGCCGGCATACGTAAGAATCTGTCCCGCCGTCGTCTGAACCGCCGTGCGCGTCGCAGTCGTTTCCGAATCTACGCCGCCATACACCTGACAATGCGTCGTCGTGCAGACATCGTAGCCATCCGAGCGATGCTGCGCCTTGCTGCGCAGCGCATAGGTACGCGCCGCCACCGCCTGCGCCTTCAAGGCTTCAAGGTGCCACGAAGCAGGCATCTCTTCAGCAAGCACGCCGTTGACATAGTCATCAAGCGCAACTTGCTCAATGACGTCAAAACTTTCACCCTGCACACGCAGCAAAAAACTGCCGCGATAATGCCCCTCGCCGATTTGGAATACGCACGCAGGATCCTGTGGTACAAGGCGGAATGAAGTGCCTGCCAACGGCTCGCCGTTCCAAAGAAGCCCCATCGTGCCGCTCTCAATCTCGACGGCGGTATGCGGCGCAATCGTCATCAGCACTTTGCCGCTCGCATTTTCGACGAGAGAAAAGCCTGTGTCGGATGAAACGAGTACATGCTTTTGTCCAAGGAGCAAGCCCACGCGAATCTCCTGCGAAGATGGCGGCGCCGGCATCACATCAGCTTTGCCTGGAGCGCTCTGCTGTGCCTTGACCGCAGAACTCCCGACGCCCTGAAAGTCGATCACACGCTCTGCCGCCGCTGTGTTCAAAGCGCAGAAAAAGAACACGATGCACAAAAAGAATACGCTCGTGCCGTGCCGTGTATTGCCGCTTCGCTTTCCTGCCAAAACCAACGCCCCTTTCCATTCCATTCGCCAGAGGAAGCACAAATAAATGCAACGATTCCTATAGTATATCACAGAGAAGTATGCCGCGTCACCTGTGACGCGCACGGCAAACTTTCAGGACATATGTTCAGCCGTCGCGCGAAACGACAGGATTGCTTCTGCGCCCGTTTCCTGCAACAGTTTCATCAAAGTGGCACGCTGTACATATGTCCTTACGCCTTACAGAAGCCTAGCCAATCGGTCTGCGCCTTCGGCTTGACCTCTTGGGGCTTCATGGTAAACTTTCAGGACATATGTTCAGCCGTCGCGCGAAACGACATGTTTGCTTTTGCGGCAGATTCTTTGCAGCCTCACGCAATGATCGAAAAGACCGTCGATGAATCTTAGCAGTTATCGGCGCACCTTTACTTTTTTACGGAAAATCCTTTACTTTTTCGCCCAGTATGTCATAATAAGTAAAGGAAAGAGGTGTTCGTATGATTTCTTATGCAGGGCTCCTGCAAAAATTAAAAACCAAGAAACTGACAAAGACAGCGCTCACCACGCAGCTTGGCATCTCTTCTCGAACCGTCGCCAAAATCGGGCGCGGTGAAAAAATCTCCCGTCGTGTGCTTGAGAAAATCGCCGCGTTCCTCGACTGCACTCCGGATGCGCTCTGCCGAACCGTTTCAGACAACGCTCTCCTTCAACTGCTTCGCGATGAGAAAAGCGTCCGTATGTCGGGCGGCCTGTATCACGAGCTTCAGATCCGCATGACGTACAATTCGAATCACATTGAAGGAAGCAAGCTCAGTGAAGATCAGACAAGGATGATCTTTGAAACGAACACGGTCGATGTCGCCGAAGGGCTCCTAGTCGACGACATCATCGAAACGGTCAATCACTTCCGCGCCATAGACTATGTGCTTGACAAAGCAGAAGAGCCGCTCACAGAGGAAATCATAAAGGAGCTACACCGCATCCTCAAACAAGGCACGAAAGATGCCGCCCTCGACTGGTTCGCCATCGGCGATTACAAGAAAAAAGCGAACGTGGTCGGCGGTCGTGAAACCGCAAAGCCGAAGGATGTACCCACTCGCATGAAGGCGCTGCTTGCCGCTTACGAATCGCTTGCCGCCATCACGCTTGGCGATATCATCCGCTTTCACCATGATTTCGAGCGCATCCATCCTTTCCAAGACGGGAACGGCAGAGTCGGGAGACTCGTCGCGCTCAAAGAATGCCTGCGTCATTCCATCGTCCCGTTCATCATCGAAGATTCCAAGAAGATGTTCTATTATCGAGGCTTATCTGAATGGGAAAAAGAGCCGGGCTATCTGACAGACACCTGCCTTGACGGGCAGGACGCCTTCAAAAAACTGATGCTCATGTTCGAAGCATGAGACATCTTTTCAGCCGCTTTCTCATAAAAAACGCGCCTCCCCATTGCAGAGGAGGCGCGCCCACACACGCTTTCTCAGCTGATGCCGACGACCTCGTAGCCTGCATCGACGATCGTTGCCGAAAGAGCCTTGTCCGAAACGTCGGCGCTCAAGGTGACGACGGCTTTCTTATCGTCTAAGCTGACTTCCGCCTTTTCTACGCCGTTCATGCCTTCCAAAGCCTGCGTCACATGCGCGACGCAGTGACCGCACATCATTCCTTCGATGGAAATTGTCTTTGTCATTGCACTTGCCTCCAATTTTTCATCTGCCTGCATTTGCGAAACTTCTTCCGTGACTTTTTTTGCCTCCGTCTGCAAGAGGAAGTCGGGCAGTTCACGCAAGATCCTTCGCTTATCCTTTCTATCGTCATAAACATCAAAAAAGTTCAGCCGCAGAGCGTTCATCACCACGCAGAAGCTCGAAAGGCTCATCGCCGCCGCGCCGAACATCGGACTCAAAACAAAGCCGAACACGGGCAGCCAAAGTCCCGCCGCAAGCGGTATGCCGATGACATTGTAGAAAAACGCCCAGAAGAGATTTTCCTTGATGTTGCGGATGACCTGCCGCGAAAGGCGGATGGCTGCGACGACATCTCTGAGTGAGGACTTCATGAGGACGACATCGGCGGCGTCCATAGCGATGTCGGCTCCCGCGCCGATGGCGATGCCGACATCGGCGCGCGTCAAAGCGGGCGCATCGTTGATGCCGTCGCCTACCATGATCGTCCTGCCACTCTCCTGCAGACGGCGCACGACCTCTTCCTTGCCGTCGGGCAGGACATCGGCGACGATGGCAGAAAGGCCGAGCTTCATACCGACCGCGTTCGCCGTGCGGCGGTTGTCGCCCGTCAGCATGACGGGCTGCACGCCCATGCGCAGAAGCTCCCCGATCGCCTCACAGCTGTCCGCCTTCAAGGCGTCAGCGACGGCGATGATGCCGAGCAGGCGATCAGCAGCGGCGAAGAAGAGCGGCGTCTTTCCCTCCGACGCGAGCTTTTCCGCCGCCGCTTTCATGTCCGCTGTCAGAAGCCCGCGGTCCTTCATCAGCGTCATGCTGCCGCCGATCATTTCTCGGCGTTCGCCCGAAAGCTCTGCCGTACCCATGACGCCATGCCCGGGCAAAGCCTGAAAATCCTGCGCTTTCTCGAAGGAAATACCGCGTTCTTTTGCCTCGCGCCGGACGGCGGCGGCGAGCGGGTGCTCACTCTGCGACTCCAAAGCTGCCGCCACGCAAAGAAGCTCCTCTTCCCCGACGCCTGCAGCGGGAAAGAGTTCCGTCACGCGCGGCTTGCCCTCCGTGATCGTCCCCGTCTTGTCGAGTACGACGAAGTCCGCTTTGCCCGTCGTCTCAAGCGCCGCCGCCGTCTTGAAGAGGATGCCGTTCTTCGCGCCCTTGCCGCTGCCGACCATGATGGCGACCGGCGTCGCAAGCCCCAAGGCGCACGGGCAGCTGATGACGAGTACGCTGACGGCGCGAGCGAGCGCGAAACTCGCCGTTTCACCCAAAAGCAGCCAAAGAACGCCCGTGATGATCGCCAAGAGGATGACAACAGGCACAAACACCCCCGACACCCTGTCGGCGAGCTTCGAAATCTCCGCCTTGGAAGCAGCGGCGTTCTGCACCATCTCGATGATCTGCTGCAGCGTCGTATCCTCGCCAACGCGACGCGCCTCGCAGGTCAAAGCGCCGTTCTGATTGATCGTGGCGGCGCTCACGAGACTGCCCGGCGCCTTGTCCACAGGCAGGCTCTCGCCCGTCAAAGCCGCCTCGTTGACGGCGCTCTCACCTTCGAGCACCTTGCCGTCCACGGGGAAACTCTCGCCAGGCAGCACGAGAAAGACGTCGCCGACGGCGACCTCCGACGCAGCGACGACGACTTCCTCACCATCCTTCACGAGACGCGCCGTCTTGGGCGCGAGATCCATGAGTCCCTTAATGGCGTTCGTCGTCTTGCCCTTGCTGCGGCTTTCCAGCCACTTCCCTATCGTGATGAGCGTCACGATCATCGCAGACGTCTCAAAGTAGAAGTCCATGCCGCCCGCCGCGACGCTCTGCCAGTCTCCGGCACGCGCCGCGATAAGCATCGCGAAGAGATTGCCCGTACTGTAGACAAAGCCCGCCGCACTGCCGAGCGCTACGAGCGTATCCATATTCACGCCGCCTGAAAAAACATGGCGAAAGCCGTTGATGAAAAATTTCTGATTGACGATCATGACAGCAGCCGCAAAAAGAAGCTCATAAAGCCCGACGACGAGTGCATTATCCTCCATCACCTGCGGGATGGGAAGAGCAAGAAGCATGTGCCCCATCGAAACGTAAAGAAGCGGCAAAAGAAGAGCGAGCGACACGAGGAAACGGCGCAGGATCTTTGGCGTCTCATGATCCTCAAGCGCCTCTCGCTCTTCTCGGATATCCTTCGCCCGCTCTGCTCTCTTGTCGACAGCAAGGCTCGCGCCGTACCCCGCCTTCTCGACGGCGGCGCAGATTGCCTCCGACGTCAGCGGCGCCTCGTAGCTCACGAGCATCGAATTCGTCAGAAGGTTTACAGACACTTCATAGACGCCCGCCAGGCGGCTGACCGCCTTATCGACACGCGCACTACATGCCGCGCATGACATGCCCGTGATCTGATACTTTTCATTTTGCGTCATAAGAAAAACACCTCCACACTTCCTATGACTGTTTGAAACAGGATATACGTCAAAGCGACATTTGTCAAGAGCAACTTTCAAATAAGCGCACAAACGCCCCCGAGCGGGAATTCCCATCGGGGGCGATACAGCCATTCACAAAATCGGATATGCCCAAAAGCCGATTATTTCGGATTGTACTCGATGATTTTAATGTTCTTGTGCTCATTCAGATCGACGACCTGATCCTGTGTGATGCGAATGAGCGGATTCGCTGCAAAGTCCTCGGGATAACCGACGAGGATGCCTTGAAGCCCGTTGCTCAATGTGACGGTCGAACCGAGGAACACATGCTTGATGTTGTTGAGGAACGGCATGCAGACAGCGGGATCGAGCTTGCTGAACATGTCCTCGGAAATCTGCGCAATAGCGCTGAACGGCGTCTGCTTCACATAGCCCTCACGCTCCGTCGTGATATTGTCGTAGATGTCCGCAACGGCAATGATGCGCGCATACTCGTGAATATCCTTGCCGGTAAGCCCCGAGGGGAATCCCGAGCCGTCCATGCGTTCGTGATGCTGCAACGCTGCGAGACGCACACCCTCAGACGTATCCTTGTTGGCGCTGAGGATATTGAAACCGTCGCGCGGATGATTGCGGTACGCCTCCAAATCCTCGCCTTTGAGCGTCTGAATATTCTTCTCCAAGAGACGCTCGGTGAATTTCGTCTTGCCGATGTCGTGCATGAATCCCGCCATAATGATGTCATGCGTCTTTTTCGTCGGAATCCGCATCCACTTGGCAATGACGCCCGCGAGGATGGACACGCGCAGGGAATGGTTATAGACGTCGCTCGCGAGATGGTTAAGCTCGTAGAGGTAGTCGATAGCGCCGCTCTGCTTTGACATAGGCGCGAGATCTCTCTGCACCATCGCCGTCGTGCGTTCGACAGGCACTTCGTCATCCTTGGCAACGGAGCTGAAGATGTCCTGCGCCTCGGAAACGACTTCCTTATATTCAGCGACAAAGGCATGGCTGCGCGTCAGCGGCTCGCCGACGACGGGCGTCGTCGTAAGTTCAAAGTCGTCCTTGACATAAACCGCAGGTATATTCAAGAATCCCAGACGCGTGATATGCGCCTTCGTCAGAACAGTGTTCTCCGAGAGCACAACGATCATGTTGTCGTTGACGATGGTACGCGCCAAGGTCATTCCGGGATGCAGATCCTCGATGGATACGGCTTTCAAAGCAAACTCCTCCTTTGGGAAACGGCATATATCACATTGCGTTTCTTCCGTACATGAATCGATTCGAAATCTTTCCGAATTCGTCCTCTTCTGTTTAATTCTCTACAAAAGCTGGAAATCCTTTATCGTACGGAAAAAACTCTCGCTTTCTTTTAAGAAACGACTTTTTGCCCATGAATTCCCAAAAAAGGGCAAAGCACAGGCACAAACGGCTCGTCCATATTCCTGTAAGGGCGGCGCACACATCCCTTCGCATAATCGCTGCCTGCCCTGCACATATCATCCTTCACGGCAAAACTCTATCCCGCTGACGCGCCTAACGAATGAATTGGTCGATCGCCTTGTTCAGCTTATTCAGCGCTTCTTGATCGCCATGCTCGACGGCATCGACGATGCAGTGCTCCAAATGATCTTTCAAAATGACTTTTCCCACGCCAAGGATGGCTGCGTTGACCGCCGAGAGTTGGATGAGAACATCGGCGCAGTCGCGCCCGTCCTCGATCATCTTCTTCGTCGATTCGAGATGTCCGATCAGTCGTGACATGCGGTTGAGCACCGCTTTCGTCTGCGTATGCGGATGGACGTGCGGATGCGGATGTGCGTGCATCTCACACACCGTCCTTTTCCCTGCACGCCAATCCAACCGCATCGACATACGGCTTGATGTCAATGACGGCGCTGCCGTCCAAAGCATCGAGATGCTGCACGAAAAGCCGCCTGCCCTCGCGGCGCAGCAGTTTTACCGTGCAGAGCGACAAGGGATTCGGCCGATGCGGCGCACGGCAGGCGAACACACCGCAGGAACGCGTACCGCTCGGCGGCGTCGTCACGAGACGGTCACGCTCGGCGAGATGCGCCCAGTAAAGTATCGTAAGCCACGCATGCTCTTCGACATGCTCCAACGCGGGCGCATACGCCTCGTCTATCTCGATGACGGACTCTTCCTCGCTGAAAAACCCCTGGCGCGGTATCTGCTGCAAACTCTGATAGGGGCTATGCACCATACCGATACGATTTAACTCCACAAGAATGCCTCCTTCCGCCGTCACTCGACCTTGAGCGTCAGCTTCTCTCCGTTGATGTTCCATGCCTTGCCCGTCACATTATCGTCATAGGAAATCGCGTCGGCGAGCGTGATACGCCTGATGTACTCCTCGTTCTTCGCCATGAGCGCTGCGATCTTCTCGTTGCCTCCCGCCGTGATCTTGATGTGGTCGGTGACCTCGAAGCCGTTCTCCTTGCGCATCGTCTGCACCTTGCTGACGATCTCGCGCACGAAGCCTTCCTCGATGAGCGCGGGGCTGAGCGTCGTCTCCAAGGCGATCGTGACCGCGCCGTAGCGCTCCGTGACGAAGCCTTCCGTCTGCGCCATCGACACCTCGACGTCTTCGGCTTCCAGCACGACTTCACCCGAGGGAAGCGCCAGCTTCAGCTTGCCCGTGCGGTCAAGTTCGTCCTTCGCCTCGTGCCCGTTGACCTTCGCGAGAGCCGCCTTGACCTCGCCGATCCGCTTGCCGACCTTCGGTCCCAAGACCTTGAACTGCGGTTTGAAGCTGTAGCTCAAGAACTCTTCCATGTCGCTCTTAAAGACGACCTCTTTGACATTCAGCTCACTCTCGACGATCTCACGGAAGAACGCGTCGAGTGCGTGCGCCGCCTTGACAAACATCCTGCCGATGGGCTGGCGGTTCTTGATGTTCGCAGCATTTCGCGCCGCACGCCCCAAGACGACGATCGCAAGGACGATCTCCATGTTGTCCTCAAGCGATGCGTCGATGTACTCTTCGTGCACGGCGGGAAAATCGCAAAGATGGACGCTCTCGGGCGCCTCCTTGTCGACGCTGCGCACGATGTTTTGATAGATCGCCTCTGTCATGAAGGGGATCATCGGCGCAGCGGCCTTTACCGTCGTCACAAGAGCCGTGTAAAGCGTCATATAGGCGTTGACCTTATCGCTGCCATCGCCCTTCGCCCAGAAGCGCTCACGGCTGCGGCGCACATACCAGTTGCTCAGTTCATCGACAAATCCCTGCAAAGCCTTCGCGGCTTCCGTGACCTTGTAGGCGGCGAGGTTTTCGTCGACCGCCTTGACCATCGTGTTGAGACGCGACAGGATCCATTTGTCCATGACGGCGAGCTTTTCGTAGTCGAACGCATGATCGAGCGGGTTGAAGTTGTCAATGTTGGCATAGAGCACATAGAACGCATACGTGTTCCACAGCGTGCCCATGAACTTTCGCTGCCCTTCCTGCACCGCGCCGTCGTGGTAACGGTTCGGCAGCCACGGTGCGCTGTTCTCATAAAAGTACCAGCGAATCGCATCCGCACCGTGCTTTCTAAGCGCGTCCATCGGGTCGACAGCGTTGCCCTTCGACTTCGACATCTTGCGGCCGTTCTCGTCCTGCACATGACCGAGGACGATGACATTCTTATACGGCGCTTTATGAAAGAGCAGCGTCGAGATGGCGATGAGCGAATAGAACCAGCCGCGCGTCTGATCGACCGCCTCGGAGATGAAGTCCGCCGGAAAGCGGCGCTCGAAAATCTCCTTGTTTTCAAACGGATAATGCCACTGCGCAAACGGCATCGAGCCGGAATCAAACCAGCAGTCGATGACCTCGGGCACGCGGTGCATCTCTTCGCCGCACTCGGCGCAGCGGATCGTCACGGCATCGACATACGGACGATGCAGCTCCAGCTCGTCGGGGCAGTCGTCCGACAGCGATTTAAGCTCCTCGATCGAACCGATCGAGTGCTGATGACCGCAGCTGCACTCCCAGATATTGAGCGGCGTTCCCCAATAGCGGTTGCGGCTGATGCCCCAATCCTGCACATGCTCCAGCCAGTCGCCGAAGCGTCCCTTGCCGATGCTCTCGGGAATCCAGTTGACCGTGTCATTGTTCGCAATCAGCTCGTCACGCACCGCCGTCATCTTGATGAACCACGACTCACGCGCATAATAAACGAGCGGCGTATCGCAGCGCCAGCAATGCGGATAGCTGTGCTCGAAAACGGGCGCCTTGAAGAGCAGCCCCTTCTCCTTCAAATCCTTCAAGATCAGCGGATCGGCGTCCTTGACAAAGACGCCCGGCCAGTCCGTGTCCTCCGTCATTTCGCCCTTCGCATCAACGAACTGCACGAAAGGCATGTCGTACTTGCGGCACACGCGATTATCGTCCTCGCCGAACGCCGGCGCCGTATGGACGATGCCCGTGCCGTCGGACGTCGTGACGTAGTCGTCGCAGATGACGAAAAACGCCTTTTTCTTAATTTTCCCCTCGGCATACGGATAGAGCGGCTCATAGTCGCGGTACTCCAGCTCCTTGCCCTTCATGCGTGCGAGGACTTCGCGCTCGCCCTCGACGCCATCAAAGACCGTATCGACAAGCGCTTCCGCGAGATAGTAGACCGCATCGCCGACGCGCAGCTTCACATAATCCACCTCGGGATTGACGCAGAGACCGAGATTCGACGGCAGCGTCCACGGCGTCGTCGTCCATGCGAGAAAGTACGCATCCTCGCCCTTCGCCTTGAACTTCACCAGGGCGGAGCGTTCCTTGACATCCTTGTAACCCTGCGCGACCTCATGCGAAGAAAGCGGTGTGCCGCAGCGCGGGCAGTAAGGCACGACCTTGTGCCCCTTGTAGAGCAGGCCGCGCTTCCAGATCTCCTTGAGCGCCCACCATTCCGACTCGATGAAATCGTTCTCATAGGTGATGTACGGATGTTCCATATCCGCCCAAAAACCGACGACGTCGGAGAACTCCTCCCACATGCCCTTGTACTTCCAGACAGATTCACGGCACTTCTTGATGAAAGGCTCCATGCCGTACTTCTCGATCTGATCCTTGCCGTCGAGCCCGAGCGCCTTCTCCACCTCAAGTTCTACGGGCAGACCGTGCGTATCCCAGCCCGCCTTTCTAAGGACGCGCTTTCCCTTCATCGACTGGTAGCGCGGCAGCATATCCTTGATGACGCGCGTCAGCACATGACCGATATGCGGCTTGCCGTTCGCCGTCGGCGGTCCGTCGTAGAACGTGAAATTCTCCTTGCCCGCACGCTGGTCGATCGCTTTTTGCGCGATGTCGTGCGATTTCCAGAAGTCTTCGACCTCCTTCTCTCGCTCGACAAAATTCAACGTCGTGTCTACCTTCTTATACAGCAAGATTTTCCCTCCTAAATATCGTACAACGTACAGGAAAGCGGCGCAGCGCCATGCGATACATGCTTCATAGAAAAAACCTTCATCCCGAAACAGGATGAAGGCAAACTTTCCTGCCAGTTTTCTTCAGCATTTCATATCTCTTTTTCCATTCCTAATAATAACGCAAAACAACAAAAAAGCCAAGTGTTATCTTCCGAGAAATCTGCGTGGAAGATTTCTCGTATTTTTTATATATCATCAGCAGGAAAATAGAATCTAATCTCGTAATAAGAATATAGGTAAATACGACTCAATTTCCTTATATTTGTATGCAACATGACCGTACCGCCATGAACACTTGGGAAGTTGACCGAAAGATGAGCCTTTTGCAAATATGCAAAGTGCAGCAAAGGAAACGAAAGGAGTTTCTATCATGAATCTGAAAACACGAATGATCACCCTGATCGGCACGCCTGTCCTCTTGGTCTTCATCGTCATGGCAGGCCTCGTCTATGAAGTCCTCATGGATGCTATGGAGCAGGAAATGACGGAGATGGCAACCCATCAAGCGAGCGTCATCAACGGTCAGCTGATCGGCAAGAAGGAAATGCTTGCCGCCGTGACGCGCACCTGGGATGCGAAACTGCCCTCATACGAGGATATGCAGACGACAGCGAACTATTTCGCCAACAAGAACGGCATCGGGGATTTCTTCATCGGCTTCCCAAACCAGCCCTTCATTGACGGTGCGGACAAGACCTCAGACCCCACCTTCGACGCGACAGGACGCGCCTGGTACAAGGATGCAGCAAGCTCTCAGGACGTCATGATCTCGAAGATCTACCTGACCAAGACCGACCACAAGCCCGTCGTGAGCCTTAGCTCGGCGTTTCGCCAAAACGGTCAAGTCGCAGGCGTCGCAGGCGTCGATCTGTCGCTCGACGCCGTGAAGGATTTCGTCTCCGCCATCAAGGTTGGGAAAACGGGCGGCGCCTTCCTCCTCAACGAGGACGGCAACTTCATTTCTCACAAGTCGAAGCCGATCGACGACACGATCTTCGACCAGAAGGAAAATGCCGAAGCGATCAAAGCCTTCTTCCAAGGCAAACCGACCATCGCCTCTTGGAGCGAAAACGGCACGACGATGCTCTTCGCTTCCGCCCCTGTCGGCGATACGGGATGGGTGCTGGTACTCGAAGTGCCGAAGTCGGAGATCCTCGCCCCGATCATTAATATGGGCGCGATCGTTGCCATCATCATCCTCCTCTCGATCGCTGTGCTCATCTCCATCATCCTCTACATCACGCGCTCGATTGCGACGCCGATCACAGAACTCGGCAAGATTGCCGAGCAAGTGGCAGAAGGCAATTTGTCGCACAAATTCAGCGACACGGATCGTCGGGATGAAATCGGCAGACTTCACCAGAGCTTTGCCAAGATGTCCAAGAACCTGCACGACCTCGTGCAGCGCTCCCTCAAGGCTGCCGATCAGCTCGCCGCATCTTCCGAGGAGCTGACCTCATCGGCAGGTCAGTCCGCCAACGCTTCACAAAGTGCGGCGGAAGCCGTGACCCATATCGCCCAGAGTGCACAGCAGCAAAATGACATCGTCGACCACTCCATCGACTCCGTCAACGCGATGTCCGATGAAATGGGCAAGGTCGTCAATGTCATCCACGATGTCGCCTCATCCGCCGCCGAGACGCACAAAGCGACGACGGAAGGTCAAAGTGAGCTTCACGTCGCCGTCGAGGGCATGGAAACCATCAACGGCAGCACAAAAGAGGTCGCCGATGCCGTCAACTCCCTCTACGAAGGATCGAAGCGCATAGCCGAAATCGTCGAGATGATCACCCAGATCGCCAGCCAGACGAATCTCCTTGCCTTGAATGCCGCCATCGAGGCTGCACGCGCCGGCGAATCGGGCAAGGGATTCGCCGTCGTCGCCGAAGAGGTGCGAAAACTCGCCGAGCAGTCAGAAACGGCGGCGCAGCAGATCACAACGCTCATCACGGAGAACTCTTCCCAAATCGAGCGCACATTCTCCATCATGCAGCAGCAAAAGGATCGCGTCAGCGAGGGCGTCACGCAGGTCAACGAAGCGGGCAAGAAGTTTGACCGCATCGCCGAACTCGTGCAGGGGCTTTCCGAGCGCGTCAAGAGCATCGAGACTTTGACGCAGCGTGTACGCCAAGACAGCACGCAGACCGTTTCCTCCGTACAGGAAATCAAGAATGCCTCGAACGATGTGCGCAGGGAAGCAGAAAACGTCTCCGCCGTCTCCGAAGAGCAGGCGGCATCGACGCAGGAAATCGCCGCCGCGAGCCAGACGCTGTCACAGCTCGCCCACGAACTGAAAGAGACCGTCGGCCGCTTCCACGTCTGACCTTTCCAACCTCCGAAGAATACGAAAAAGCTCGGTCGAGATTCGCTTTCGACCGAGCTTTTTTCGTACAAAGAATCATGTTTTTCTCTACGTCAGGCGCATCACCTTCAGATGTTTCAAATAGAATCGATACAAAAGATAGAGGAACATCGACGTCACCGCCCAGCTGATCGGATAAATAATCATGAGCGTCTCAAACGTCGGATGGTGCGGAAATACGAGCCAGACCCACGAAAGACGCACGCCGCAAATGCAGACGAGCGTAACGACAGCCGGCATCAGCGAGTAGCCGTAACCGCGCATCGAGCCGGAGAAGATGTCGATGAATACGGCAAATATCTCGGGCACGACGACATAGACGATGCGAATGACGCCGATCTCGACGACGGCGGGATCGGCGTTGAATATGCGCAGCAGCGAACGCATGAAGAAGAGGATGAGCGCTCCGAGAACGAGCATGGCGACGATGTTCAGACGAAGACTCCAGCGCGTAACCTCACGGCAGCGCGGCAAGTTGCCCGCGCCGTAATTCTGACTGACGAAGGTCGTGCACGCCTGCTGAAACGCTGCGATCACACAATACATATTGATCTCAATCGTAAATGCCGCCGCCGACGCCGCCATGACCTCTGCGCCGAGACTGTTCAAAGCCGCCTGAATGACGAGATTGGCAAAGCAAAAAACCATGCCCTGCACGGCGGCAGGCAAACCGATAACGAAGATGCGCTTCGTATGATGACGGCGCATACGCAGGAGGCGAACATCGAGGCGCAGAACGCCCTCTTCGCGGCGCAAAGCGCGAATGAGCATGAAAGCCGCCACGAGATACGAAAGCACGGTGCCCCACGCCACGCCGTCAACACCCATGCTCAAAAGATGCACGAAGCCGAGGTCAAGAATGATGTTGAGCACGCTCGCCGCCAAGAGCGCGATGAGCGGCGTACCCGTATCGCCGTGACTTCGGAGGATCGCCGAAGCGAAATTGTAAACGCTCATAAACGGCATACCGAAAAGAAAGACGCGCAGATACAGTGTCGCCATAGGCAAAACGGCATCCGGCACGTCGAGCAGCGAAAGCAACGGCGCAGCAAAAAGCTCGCCCAGCAAGGTCACACTTACGCCTGCAAGGAGCGACAGCACGAGCGACGTATGGACGGCGCGGCTCGCCTCTGCAAGCCGCCGCGCGCCGATGTACTGCGCGATGACGACATTGGCTCCGAGCGAAAGCCCCAGAAAAAGCGTCACGATCAGACCGACAATCGGCACATTGTTGCCGACCGCTGCCATCGCCTCCGTACTGACGAAACGCCCGAGCACAGCGACGTCTGCCGCATTGAACATCTGCTCCAAAATGCCCGTCAGAGCGATGGGCAAGGCAAAGACGATGATCTTGTCCCAAAGCGAACCTTCGAGCATATTGATTTCTCTTCGATGAATCCCCAGCAAAAAACTTCCTTCTTCCTTTACTCTTCTCCATCAATCATCATAGTGTTCCTTACATTGCAAAATCTCTAAGGAAACGCTGATAAAATGAAGTCGCCCAGATTTGCGCAGATGCGCTGTATCTATCGAGGAGACAAACCGGAGGCGTAGCGGTGCTACGTCGAGGATTTGTCGACGACGAGAGGACAGCGCAGATGCGTGAAGATGGGTGGCTGAATTTATCAGTGGTTCCCTAAGTTCTGACCACGAATCCGAAACACCAGGCGATTCATTTTATCAATGCGCCGACTGTACCAACCGCCCTTGATATACTTCAACGGCTCTGCTTTACCAATTCCCTGCGTGCCGTTGCGCTGAATATCCTTGATTAAGGAGTTTATGCGCTTCAGCGTCTTTTTATCCTCGTTCTGCCAATCGATATAATCCGCCCATGCTTCCTCATCCCATGAAATAATCATACATCATCGCCTTCAATGATGTCATGAACCACATTTTTTCCCGCTTCCATTCGCTCTGCAGCTGCGCGGAGATGGCGTATATTCTCCTCACTGTAAAAATGGTCGCCTGCCGATACGCGAAACGGTATGGCACGGTCTTTGACCAAACGCTTAAGAAAAATCGTCATGGCAGATGACATAGTCAAGCCCATTTCCTCACAGACAATTTCCGCCTGCTTTTTAAGTTCCGGATGCATACGAACAGTAAACGTAGCATTTGCTGCCATAGAATCAGCTCCTTTCACTACAATTATACAACAGAATATAAACATTGTTAACCATTTAGCGCTTCAGAAGTACACCTGTGATATACGCCTTGATGTCTTCTCTGTCGCTTTCCCTACGAACGGACAAATTGACATCCCACAGCCAAAGGCAAGTGTTTTCATCTATATCTATCCTAAGCTCCCGCGTGAATTTGCCCGTTCCTCTCGCATCTTCCTTGTGCGCGTATGCCAAAAGCTCCTTGAGATACACAGAAACATCGACTCGTTCCTTTGTTCCGTCCCCCTTATCCACAAAAATCACGCCGTCCTCCACAGCGGGATTGTCAATCCGATAAGCTTTCTTCCAACCCTCTACAGGAATGCAGACAGGAATTTCCGCTTGGAACTCGAACCGTTCGGCAGTTTTTTCCCTCTTCTGCATCCCACGCAATTTCGCAAGCACCTCACGCATACCCGACGTTTCAAGAAACGTCGTTTTCTGCTGATCGGTCAAATACTCCGAAGCGCTCAAGAGTTTGTCACACTCGTCCGGCGAAAGATCGGGATTTTCCACGACCGCGCCATTTTGCAGCATATCATTTTCCAGAAGCACGCGCCAAAGACGCGCTTCCTGCGTGCGAAGCGGCACATCGACGATATTGAGCGGCGTCAGCGTGAATGCGGCAATCATGAGTGCCAAGACAAGAAACGCCGGACGCGGCGAACGGCGCAGGAAAGCAAGCATGAGCAAAAAAATGCCGAACATCGTGCAAAGAATCGATGTATAGCGCAGCACCGTCAAGCCGTACGGCTCGACCCGTTGCCAAACCGCGATAGCCTGCACCGCAAGAATCGGCAAAAAGAGCAAAAGACCCCATCGCAGGAAACGCTGCAGCAGCGAATAGCGCGCATCATTCGCAAAGCAGAAGAAAAACACGCTGAAGGCTAAAAGAGCCAACGAAGAGAACCAATTCATCATGCCGACCGGTATCGCCCATGCATAGATGATCTTTGCCACATAGAGATAGAGAATAGCAAGCAAGAGCAGATAGACCGGCCAAAGCACGCGCACGAGGAGCGCACGAAAGAGCGCGGGCGTCTCCATGTCTTTCCCCTGCTCAGGCAAGCTCGCGAGAAAGATCTGCACCGCGATGAAAAGATAGGAAAATTCCACCATGAGGAAATGCAGCATCGCCTGCAGTCGAAATTCCAAAGAAAAAATCAGCGAATCGAATGCTATCAAGCAGATACCCAGAGATATGAGCAAAAGTGTGCCAACAAGCCATGCCTTAGAGATTGCAAAAAACACGACAAGTGGCGGATTCTCGCCTTCGTTCTGCGGCTCAAGGCAGTAAAGACCGACAGAAGCAAAAACAAGCGCCGGCCCTGCCGTCTTGAGCAGAATATAGGAATCCGTCCAATCATGTCCCTGCACAAGAATGAAGAAAAACACAAATACGACAACCGTCAGCAGTGCCTCGAAGCCATGCCGCTCCTGTCCGCGCCTCTCCAAGAATAACCGCAGGGCGACAGCGAAGATGCAGCCGATCGCCGCCGCTGCCGCCGCGCAGCCAATTTCCTCCGTATACCAATCTTGCATCTCATACACATGGCAGTACGTAAGCACACCCACGCAAACAAACAGTACAACATCAAGAATCATCGCTGTGCGAAAACGCTGATAGCCGCCCTGCACCGACCGGCAGAGCCTCTGTCCCATGTCCTTTACGCCCATACCTGCACCTCCACCATCACCACCCTATCCCTTCTTTGCCTATTCGCCTTCCGTTTCATTCTTTCCTGCTGCACTCACATTATACTTAGATTCCAAAAGCATCCGCCGAGAATCCATTAGACAAAGCGTTCATTCTGTGCTAAATTCTTCTTTGGTATAACTATCTTTCAAAGGAGTATTGCTATGACACAAAGAACCATTGCCCCTGAGGAGCGGCTGCCGCTCATCCAAACGATTCCGCTTTCCCTGCAGCATCTCTTTGCCATGTTCGGCTCGACGGTACTCGTGCCGATCCTCTTTCAGATCAATCCGGCGACCGTCCTTCTCTTCAACGGTATCGGCACGCTCTTTTATCTGATCCTCTGCAAGGGCAAGATTCCCGCCTACCTCGGATCAAGCTTCGCCTTCCTCTCGCCCGTCTTCCTCGTCCTCTCCGACTACAGCTACGAAGCGGCGCTCGGCGGCTTCATCGTCGTCGGCGCCGTATTCTGCCTCGTGAGCTTCATCATTCACACTGTCGGCACAGGCTGGATCGACGTGATCTTTCCCCCTGCTTCGATGGGAGCGATCGTCGCTGTCATCGGGCTTGAGCTCATGCCGACGGCGGCAAAGATGGCAGGGCTGACCGATGCCGATACCGCCCCTACGGTCGTATTCGTTTCCGTTGCGACGCTCGCCGTCACAATCTTCGCATCTATGGCGTTTCGCGGATTCCTCGCAATCATCCCGATCCTCATCGGCGTCATCTCCAGCTACATCATCGCTTATTGCGCGGGCATCGTTGACCTCTCATCCGTCGAGAGCGCACCGTGGTTTGCCATTCCGACGATCTATACACCGCAGTTCGAGCTTGGCGCCATCCTCATCATACTGCCCGCTTCCATCGTCGTCATCGTCGAGCACATCGGGCATCTGATCGTGACGAACAACATCGTAGGACGCAACCTCACGAAAGATCCGGGACTCGACCGCTCGCTTCTCGGCAACGGCATATCAACGATCTTTTCCGGCTTCTTCGGCTCGACGCCAAACACAACCTATGGCGAAAACATCGGCGTCCTCGCCATCACCAAAGTCTACTCGACATGGGTCATCGGCGGCGCTGCCGTCTTTGCCATCGTACTTTCGTGCCTCGGCAAGCTCGCGGCGCTCATCCAAAGCATCCCCACCCCCGTCATGGGCGGCGTTTCCATGCTTCTTTTCGGCGTCATCGCCGCCTCCGGCATCCGCATCCTCGTCGAATCCAAAGTCGATTACGGCAAACCCGCCAATCTCCTTCTGACATCCATCGTCATGGGCGTCGGCGTATCGACGGCAAGTCTCACGATCGGCGCCGTAACGCTCAAAGGCATGTCTCTCGCGACCGTCATCGCCATCATTCTCTCACTCTCCTTCCGCCTCATCTTTCGCCTGCGTCACCAAAAAGACACAGATAACGGCTAACAGAAAAAGAACCCGCGGCAGCGTCGGGTTCTTTTTCTTTGCTCGCATTTGCTTTTCACAGCAATCCCATTACGAGAATCGCGCCAACGACGAGCGGCAGAACATAAGCAAAGTAACTGCGCGCCCACGGGGGAAGCTTCATGCCGCTCCCCAGATTCGCCTCTTCATAGAACTTCTCCCAACCCCAGCCAAAGCGGTGCATCGTGTAGAGTACGAACACGAGCGAACCGCCGGGCAGCAAAATATTGCTCACGATGAAATCCTCCAGATCGAGGAAGCTGCTCTCCCCGCCCATCGGATGAACGCCTGCAAGAATATTGAAACCTAAAGCGCATGGCAGCGACAACAGAAGAATCGCCGCGCCATTGATAAGACCTGTTTTCTTGCGGCTCCATCCCGTCAAATCCATCGTACACGCCATGATATTTTCAAAGACAGCAAGCACCGTAGAAAACGCTGCAAACGTCATGAAAAGGAAAAACAGACTGCCCCAGAGAACGCCGCCCGCCATGTGGTTGAAAATATTCGGTAGCGTGATGAAGATCAATCCCGGTCCGCTGTCCGGCTCAACGCCGTAGGCGAAACATGCAGGGATAATGATGAGACCCGACGTGATAGCAACGAAGGTATCGAGAAGGGCGACATTGACCGACTCGCCGAGAAGCGCATGATCCTTCGGGATGTAGCTGCCGAAGATCGCCATAGCGCCGATGCCGAGACTCAGCGTAAAAAACGCCTGATTCATCGCCGCAACAATGACGTTCGTGAAGCCGATCTCCTCCATCTTCGCGATGTCAGGGTGCAGATAGAAGGAGATTCCCTCAGCCGCACCGTCGAGAAACAAACTGTTTACGGCGAGCACGACCATGATGACGAGCAGGAGTACCATCATCCCCTTCGTCACACGCTCCAAGCCCGACTGCAAACCATGCGAACAGATGATAAAGCCGCTGATGACAACGATCGTCATCGGCACGACCTGCAAGATCGGATCGCCGAGCATCGAGCCAAAAGCCGCACCGATCTCCTTCGGAGAAAGTCCGGAAAACGCGCCGCACGCTGTCTGATAGAAATAAAGCAGCATCCAGCCCGCGACCGTCGTATAAAACATCATGAGCATAATGCAGCCGAGCCAACAGGCATAGCCGTGCCAATGCCAGCCCCACTTCTCCGATGTAAGTCTCTGATACATGCGGACGGGGCTGCGCCGCGCTGCACGGCCAAGGGAAAACTCCATCGTCATGACGGGGATGCCAAGCACGATGAGAAAAAAGAGATAGAGCAGCACAAAAGCGCCGCCCCCGTTCTGCCCGACGAGATAAGGAAACTTCCAGACATTGCCGATGCCGATCGCGCAGCCGGCACTGAGGAGAATAAAGCCGAAGCGGCTCTTGAGCGTTTCTCGCGCCATGAATCAAACCTCCTGCAAATTAAGTATAATGAAAAGCACAGCCAAGGCAAACGCTGTGCTTTTCATTATATCATAAGGGACAAAACTGTAAAGCAGTAAACTTCAAAATAATCGCGCTCACCGTTGCCTGTTCAAAAATCCTGCATAAACTTTCAGGGCATACAGAAGCCTAGGGAAGCGCTGATAAAATGAAGTCGCCTGGAATTGCACAGATGCGCTGTATCTAAAGCCTTGACTTCTTGGTTTTTCATAGCAAGGTATTGACAAAATCTTTTTGGAATGATATCATTGCATACGTTGACACAATGTGCCGAAGTGGCGGAATTGGCAGACGCACTTGACTCAAAATCAAGCGTAGTTACCCTACGTGCCGGTTCGAGTCCGGCCTTCGGCACCATAGAATTTTTAGGGCTTCCGAGCGTTTTGCTTGAAAGCCTTTTTCTTTTCCTTTTTTATTTTGACAGCTTCTATATTTTCCCTTATAGCCCCGCCATTCTGTCGATACAAAGAAAACACGCCCCAAGATCTTGCGGCGCGGCATCCGTTCCTCAAGGATTATAGAAATAAGCAAAAGGAGCACCTGACATGAACCATCTGCCACAACTTTATTTCAGTAAACTCATGCGCGCTGTCGTAGAGTTTCAGCTCATCGAGGAAGAGGATCGTATCTTGATCGGCATTTCCGGCGGCAAGGACAGTATATTTTTGACTTATGCACTTGCGATCCTGCAAAAGCGCCTAAAGAAGAAATTTTCGCTTCATGCTTTGACGATTGATCCGCAGTTCACAAAGGATTTTCCTGTCGAACGTATCGCTTCGTTCTGTAAAGACCTTTCGATTCCTTTCGAAGCCGTTTCCGTGAATATTGCCGACACGATCGAACATACGCCGGAGAAGAATCCATGCTTTACCTGTGCTTTTTTTCGGCGCGGTGCGATCAATCGCTACGCGAAGGAGCATGGATGTAATAAAGTAGCCTATGCCCATCACCATGACGATGCTGTGGAAACTTTGCTTATGAGCCTTTTATATTCGGGTCAAATTCATACATTTACACCAAAGACCTATCTTGATCGGTCGGATATTACGGTGATCCGTCCGCTCGTCTATTTTCGTGAGGCGGAGATTCGCGACGCGATTGCAATACATGGGTTTACTCCTATTTCCTCTCCATGCCCGCTCGATGGCACGACGATGCGTCAGGATGTAAAGGATCTGATCTCTCGTTGGGAGAAAAAAGATCCGCAAATTTATCATCATCTGGCTGCCGCCATGCGGGAAAATGCTGTCGGGGAACTTTGGCCTAAGGCGCAGACGCGAGATCAGATGCTCGAAACATACCGCGCTTACAATAAAAAATCCTGCACTTGAGGAATCACGGATACATGCAGCGTCCTATCTTCAGATATTCGGACGGCTTCATTTTATCAGCGTTTCCTCGCGATTATCGGTGCAGGAAAGAACATATTCGAATGGCGCAGCCCCTAGAGCAGTCCCATCATACGATGTGCCTGCGGAATGACGCGAACCTCTGGCAAAGTACGCGCAGCCTGCGCTTGCAGGCGAAGCAATTTCCCCGCCGACGGCGCACGCAAACCGCCAAATGGCGTGACCGGCTGGAGTACGAGAAGCATTTGAGGAATGGTGTTTGCGATGAGCTGCACCGCCTGCTGCAGTTCTTCTTCCTCTGTATTTTCCGCTACGACGATTTTGACATAGGCATCGTGACCGCGCAGCAGACGCAGAAATCGCTCGTGCGCCTCCCAGAGCGGTTTTCCTGTGCTGCTCGGCAGCTTGATATCCATGCTGACATAGGTGACTACATCGAGCAGACGTTCCATCTCTTCGTAGAGCGTGCCGTTCGTTTCAAGAAAGAGCGGCGCTTTTACTTCGGAAGCAAGTGCGCGGATGAAGCCTGCGTGAAGAAGCGGCTCTCCGCCGGTCAGACTGATGGAGTGATGCTGCACAGGCTTGACGAAAGCACGGATTCTTTTGGCGACTTCCTTCACGGATAGGGGATTCGGAAGTTTTTCATATACGCCCGTACCGGGAAGCGTTTCTATTTGACAGCAATCCGCCGGCTGGAATTTCGTATCGCAGAACCGGCATCGGATGTTGCAGTCGGCGAAGCGGATGAAGGCTTGCCGTGCGCCGATATACTTCCCCTCTCCCTGTATGGAAGAAAATATTTCGAGGATGTTTTCTTCCATACCTTAGTCGTCCTCGCTGTATGTCACGCAGGCGCGCGGCGATTCCCAAACGCAGACGGCGGCAAGATGTACAGGCGCCGTCTGAAACAGATCATGATTCTTGAGTTTGTCATAGATGTATTGCGCGATATTTTCTGCCGTCGGATTCATCGTGCAAAAAGGCTCCAGTTCATTTAGGAAGCGATGGTCAAGTTCATCGGTCGCTTCCTTGAGCGCGGCCTTTGCTTCTTTGAAGTCGATAAGCATACCGAGGTCGTCTAAGACTTTTCCGGTGATCTTCATCTCCACTTTCCAGTTGTGTCCATGCAGACGATCACATTTTCCCGGATAATTTACAATGCGGTGCGCAGCTTCAAATTCTGCTTCGACTTTGATTTCAAACATAAAAATTTTCCCCTTTATCAAACAGGCTGCCGCGAAACTGCGGCAGCCTGTTTTCTTTTATTGATTGGATGCGTCGCGCCCTATCGTCGTATTCTTCACGTTGCCGATGATGTCGTCATAACTCATGGCGCGCGTGTGCTGCGTATGGCTCCACTCATGATCGTTTCGATGGATGAATCCAAGGAAGATGATGGGAACCCACGAATAGATGAATACAGGATAAAGCAGCATATAAAACCAAGCTTTCCACTTGACTTGGATTTTGAGCAGGATGATCATGGGCAGGATATATTGTCCAAGCATGATCGCGGTCATGAGCTGCGAAGGGATGATATTGTAGATGTTTGTGTAAAATGGCGGAAATGCCGATTGGATGTAGCTGATTGCGATGAAAAAGGTGGAAATCATCAAAAAGTGCGGCTGCAGGAGGTAAAGACAGCCGTCAAGGATGCGGATGTCGCGGCGCTTGATCCCTTCTTTGAGCATTTTGGGGATGTAGCGATGCGCCACGTCAAACTGCCCCTGCGCCCAACGCTTGCGCTGACGCCACGACTGCATGAATGTCAGCGGCTTCTCATCGTAAACGATGGCGTCGTGCGCCCATGTCGTCTTGATGCCTTCCGCCAAGGACTTCATTGTAAACTCCATGTCCTCCGTCAGACATGTCGCACGCCAACCGTAGCGCTCAAGAACATCTGTCGTAATACACATGCCCGTGCCGCCAAGCACCGCGGAAAGACCGATGTTCGTTTTTGCCAGATGACTGATGTGGTCGATGACCCAAAAGGCGATGGCAAAGGTTCCGGCAACCCATGTATCATAAGGATTCTTCGCATCGAGATAGCCTTGAATGATGCGATCGCCCTTACAAAGCCGATTGTTCATTTCCATCAGGAAACGCGGATGAACGAGATTATCCGCATCGAATACGACGACAGCGTCATACTTTTTTTCCATCTTAAAGAGGCGCTCGAACATCCACTCCATAGCGAATCCCTTGCTCTTCTTCGTCGGATGCGTTCTTTCACAGACGATGCTGCCGTAACTGTGCGCGATCTCCGCCGTGTTGTCGTCGCAGTTATCCGCAATGACAAAGACATCATAAAGCGTCTTTGGATATTCCAACGACTGCAGATTCTGCAGCAGCTGCCCGATAACAGCGCTTTCGTTATGAGCGGCAATGATGACGGCAAAGGTCTTTTTCGGAGTCAAGATCTTATTCTCACGCCTGCGCCACATGCCGCAAAAGCCGATAAAGAAATAATACAACGTAAACAATAATATGATGACTTGCAAAGGAAACATCACAATGTCAAACGCATAATTCATAAACGTCTTTCCCCTTTATTCCATCAAATGCCGCCTTATTTACGAAAGAGCCGTGATAAGCTGAAATTGAAAAGACCAAAAACAGAATATGTGCTGAAAACACCAAAAAGCACGGCGCTCAAAACCGCATCGCGCCCCAGGAACAGAATGCCTCCAAAAAGCAGTATGGCGAAAACTTTTGAAACAAGGAAAATTTTTTCACCCTTCCCCTTGAAATCCGGATAATGTACTTCACTGATCATAAGATAGGCGACGACGATCATCACCAACGGAAAAGCCGGCTCAAGCGACGCCGTTTCCATGCCGATGGAGCGGAAGAACCAGATCGCAGTCGCCACAAGACAGCCGCCCGCCGGAATCGCCAAACCCATGAAGAAACCGTGTACGACAGCGACATTTACATTGAAACGCGCCAAGCGCCATGCGCCGCACAGAGCAAACGCGATGGCGACAGCCCATCCGAAATAGCCGTAGTCCTTCAGGCAATAGGAATATGCAAGAAAAGCGGGCGCGACGCCAAAGGAAACGAGATCGCACAGCGAATCCATCTCCTTGCCGATCTCACTGCTCACGCCGAAGAAACGCGCGGCTCGACCGTCCAAGCCGTCCGCCACCAGTGCGAACAGGATGAAGATGGTGCTCCATGTATAATTTGCATTGTATGTGGACAGAATTGAGCAGAAGCCAAGCACCAGATTGGCTGAGGTCAATATATTGGGAATCAAGCTCTTATACATGTTTCACCAAGCCTTCCGATCACTGTTTCACCGCCGACAACCTTGTCGCCTTTCTTTACAAAAATCTCTACTTCCGCCGGCACGACGAGCTCTGTACATGAACCAAAGCGAATCAAGCCGTACAGCTCCCCCTTTTCTAACACATCGTCAAGCGTGACCCACGAAACGATGCGTCGTGCAAGGATACCGGCGATCTGCGTGACCGTCACGCGCAGCCGCGGATTTTCTATGCCGATCATGTGCCGTTCGTTTTCGAATCCTACGGTATCCTTATATGCCGGCCGAAAGCGTCCGCATACATACTTTTGAATCTTGATCTCTCCCTCGATGGGGCTGCGGTTCACATGAACGTCGAATACAGAGAGAAAAATGACGACCTTCTTGCACGGCTGCTTCAAAAAATCATCATCTTCGAGAGAAACGACTTCCTGCACCGTTCCATCTGCCGGAGAAACGATCGCCAACGGATCCGTCGGAATATTCCTCTTCGGATTGCGAAAGAAGTAGGCGAAGTAAAATGCCAGAATGATAAAGGGAACTGCAAGGTAAGGGTGTACGGCCAAGCCGGCAATCATCCCAAGAACGAGGGCTGCAAGAATGAAAACGTATCCCTCGCGAACAACTGGGAACAGCAACATAGGCAATACCTCCTTACACATCTTTGCGCAACACAAGAATCTGCAGATATTTATTTTCTCTGCAGAGTACATTCATCATAGACTCTCTTAAAAAAACACGGATAAAATGCCGTCTTTCAGATTTGCACAGCTGGGAGCTGAATGCATAGGTATTTCCCTAATTATAGTCTAGCTCCATTTCTTTGTCTACTCTTTTTATACGCCATGACCTTGCATACGAAGCGCGGCAGCGCCATGAGCCTGCCCGCGCGCTTCGGCTGCAGCGCTCCGCGAAAGAGCCATTCGAGCTTTGCCTTCTGCATCCAGCGCGGCGCGCGCTTCATGACGCCCGCCATGACGTCGAGCGTGCCGCCGACGCCCATAGAAACGGGGACGGAAAGTTCGTGCAGATGCGCAGCAAGCCACTTCTCCTGCTTGGGCACGCCGAGTGCGGCAAACAGAATGTCAGGCGATGCCGCTTGAATTTCACGGAGAATTTCTGGCTCATCCTTTTCTGTGAAAAAGCCGTTTCGAACACCGACGATTTCGATTCCCGCATATAGCTTCTCCGCTTTCTTCTTCGCCTTTTCGGCTACACCCGGCGCCGCGCCGAAGAAAAAGATGCGATACCCCTTATGCGGAGCCTCACGCATGAGTTCCTGTGCGAGATCGTAGCCTGCCACGCGCTCCGGCATAACATGCCCCAGATGGTGCGCCGCCCAAACGGTGCCGGCGCCATCGGGGACGACGAGCGCTGCGTCGTTTAAGATCATCTTGAGTTCTTGATCGTATGTCGCACGCATGATCATTTCTGCATTTGCCGTGGCGATAAGCGCAGGATCCCGCGTCTCGATGAAGCCTTTGATGCGCTCTACGGCTTCACTCATCGTCAGAGCATCCACATGGATTCCTAAAATGTCAGCCTTGCTTTTCGCCATGCGGCAGCCTCCCTGCTTGCACAGATATATCCCAAAAACGATGCGCCTGTTCGATGTCGCAGTGAATCTGTTCAATCAGTGCGTCTACACCGGAAAATCTCTTTTCATCGCGAAGTTTCCCCAAGAAATCCAGACGAATTTTCTTGCCGTAAAGATCGCCGCCAAACTGCAGGATATGTACTTCTATCCGCCGCTCTACTTCCTCAAACGTGGGATTGGAGCCGATATTGGCAACCCCCATATAAACGGCACCGTCAAAGTGAACGCGAACGGCATAGACGCCATTTGGCAAGAGCGCGTATGCATCATCTAAAGCGATATTGGCAGTCGGAAAGCCGAGTGCGCGGCCGCGCTGCTCACCGTAGGTGACGACGCCTGCGTAGTCAAGCGGCCATTGCAGATACTCGTTGACATGCGCAAGATCGCCTGCAGCGATCAAGCTGCGGATCCGCGTGCTGCTCACCATCTGTCCGTCGCGCAGCACGGAGCCGCCGATGCGCGATATAAAGCCGTAATCTTCCCCCATCTTCTGCAAAAAAGCAGAGTCGCCCTTGCCTTGAAAGCCGAACGTGTAGTTTGCGCCTACGACAACATAAGCGGGCGAAAAATTCTCCTGCAGCAGCTTGAGAAAGCCCGTTGCCGAGATGGCGGCAAAATTTTTCGTAAAAGGGACATTCATGAGAATATCTACACCGAGTTTTTCGATGATCGCTTCTTTCGATTCGATATCGCGAATCCGTTTGGGCGCGCGCTCAGGAAAAACGACGGAGAGCGGATGATTTTGGAAGGTGAACGCCATGCTGACGCCGTCGATTTCGGCTGCCAGTTCCCGTGCCCTCTGCAAGATGCTTTGATGTCCGATATGAACGCCGTCAAAGGTTCCCAACGCTATGACGACGCCCCGATAGGAATCCGCTAAATGTGTGATTTTGGAAAACCGCTGCATGGATCAATCTCCCCGCAATCGAAATGCCCTCAATCGGACATCTCTCGAAATACTTTGACAGGACGAAGCTCTTGCATCGCCGCTTCATAGCGACCGATGCCAAGGAAGCGTCCCCTGCCATAGACGCGCAGAAGTTTTTCTTCTGCCGTAAGCTCCATGCCGCCTGTAGAAAGACCATGAAGAAACGGCTGGATGCGATGCTCGGGCATCTCAAAGCGCGGCAGATGCAAAACCGCCGTTTCTGCCGACACGAGCGTCTCTTCGCCGAATCGCGCGATCTCCTCCAAGGAAAAAGCCTCGTGCAGAAAGAAACTGCCGACGCGCGTACGCAGCAGAAATCCCATCGTCGCAGGTATGCCCAAAGCCTCGCCGAAATCGCGGCAGAAGCTGCGCACATACGTGCCTTTTGAACATTCGAGATCGAAAAGAAACTGCGACTTGTGCGCTTCAATAAGGCGCAAATCGTGAATCGTCACCTGACGCAGCGGCATTTCAACCGCTTGCTTCTCGCGTGCAAGCTCATACGCCCGCCTGCCATGCAGCTTGATCGCCGAGTAAACGGGCGGACGCTGTAGAATCGTGCCGGTGAATTTCTGCATCGCCGCAAGCACAGCTTCTCTCGACGGTATAGGGAAATTACGTCTGCATTCGAGGATGGCGCCGCCGTCATCGCCTGTATCCGTTGAAACGCCGAGCAGCAGTTCCAAGCGATAGGCTTTCCCCGCAGAGGATATGTACTCGACGAGCCGCGTGGCATGACCGAGAGCGACCGGCAGAACGCCTGCGGCTCCGGGATCGAGCGTACCGGCATGTCCCACGCGCTTTGTATGAAAAATTTTACGCACGTTTGCCACAACATCGTGCGAGGACATGCCCGGCGGTTTTAAGACATTGAGAAATCCCGCCGCCATTACTTTTCCGCCATCGCTTTTCCAAGCGCATCGAGAATCGTCATTTTCGCCTCGCTAAAGCCCATTTTGAGCGTACAGCCCGCCGCCCTTGCATGACCGCCGCCGGAAAAGCTCGCCGCCACCTTGCTCACATCTGTATTCTTAGAGCGCATACTCACGCGGAAAACATTGTCCTCTTTCCATTTCAAAAGGACAGAAACATCGCTTCCTTCGATGGTGCGCATTGCGTCGATAAGCCCCTCCGTCGAATCAAGCGTTTCTGCAGCGGCGCGATCAAGGAAGATGCCTGCGAGTCTGCCATCATAAAGAAGTTCGGTCGTTTCGAGTGCGCGAGCCATGCCTACAACGCGTGCAAACGGCTTCGCTTCTACGGCTTCTGAGATAAGCCCCGGCTCTGCGCCGCGCTCTAAGAGATCCGCCGCCGCACGCATGGTAAAAGGCGTCGTGTTCGGAAAGCGGAAAAACCCTGTATCCGTTGCCAATCCTGTATAGACAGCCATAGCGATGTCTTTCGTAATTTCCGCCCCCATCTCGTGCAGCAGCCGATAGATGATTTCTGCCGTTGCCGCACTGTCCGGATCCAGATAAACTGCCGGACAAGCGAGAGGATTCGTGACATGGTGATCGATGTTGAGGATCTGCGACGGAGAAAATGCTTCCAGCACCCTGCCCACCCGCTCGCTGCTCGTATCAAGAATGAGCAGCAGATCGACAGCCTCTTTCTCACTGTCTGCTGTAACGATCGGCTTTTCGATGATATCACCGGCATGAAGGAACGCAAAATTGCTCGGAATATCGTCGTCGATGACGACACGCACCCTTTTGCCGAGGCTGCGCAGACAGTGCATGACGCCCAAAGACGAACCGATGGCGTCTCCGTCGGGATTGACATGCGCCGTGATGATGATGTTTTGTGCCGCCTTGAGCAGTTCGCCTGCTTCTTTCAATGAAATCCGCATATTTCTCACTCTTCCGCTTTGTCGTTTTGATTCACACGCATCAGGAGTTCTTGGATATGCGAGCTGTATGCAAGCGAATTATCCAGCGCAAAGGAAATCTCCGGCGTAAAGCGCAGGCGTATGCGCCTGCCGATTTCCCGCCGAATGAATCCCAAGGAACTTTTCAGCCCCTGCAGCGTGTCTTGCAGCGCATCGTCTTTTCCCATGATGCTCACAAAGATTTTTGCTTCCCGAAGGTCGCCCGTCATCTCCACTTTCGTCACGGTGACGAAGCCGATGCGCGGGTCTTTCAGCTCTTGCAGAATGATTTGGCTGATTTCCTGCTTCATCAGTTCCTGCACTTTTTCTATGCGAAGCTGGCTCAATTCCTCTCACATCCTTCAAGCATTGTCCCCAGCGGACGTTTCCTTCTTCGTATGCTCCTGCTGATCGCGCTTCTTGGCAGCTTCCTTGTTCGCTTCTGTGATGGATGTTTCGATTTCTTCCATCGTGTACGCTTCGATGATGTCGCCTTCTTGGAAATCGCGGTAATCCTTGATCGTGATGCCGCATTCGTAGCCGGCGGCGACTTCCTTCACATCATCTTTGAAACGGCGCAGAGAATCAATCTCCCCGTCAAAAGCCACAATGTTGTCGCGGATGATACGAATCTTCGAGGCGTTCGTAATTTTTCCTTCCAAGACATAAGACCCTGCAACAAGCGCTTTCGAAAACTTCATAACCTGGCGGATCTCCACCTTGCCCTGCACGACTTCCTTGTACTTCGGCGCAAGCATACCAGACATGGCGTCCTTGACGTCGTTCAAGGCGTCATAAATGACACGGTATGTGCGAATATCAATGCTCTCGGCGTCCGCTACGCGGCGGGCATTGGCGTCGGGGCGCACATTGAAGGCGATGATGAGCGCGTTGGATGCAGCGGCGAGCATGACATCAGACTCGTTGACTGCGCCGACGCCGGAATGGACGATATTGACGCGCACTTCATCGTTTTTATTGAGCGAAAGCAAGGAGCTGGCGAGCGCTTCCACCGAGCCATGCACATCCGCCTTGATGACGATGTTGAGATCCTTGATGTTGCCGTCCTGAATTTGCTGGAAGAGGTCGTCCAGAGATACTTTCTTGCTGCGGATCAACTCCGTACGCTTCTTTTCAATGCGCTTGGATGCAATGGAGCGTGCGAGCTTTTCATCGAGCGCCGCGAGGACGTCGCCCGCTTCAGGCACATCGGAAAGACCGAGCACTTCAACAGGAACGGAAGGCCCCGCCTTCTTCACATTTTCTCCGCGGTCATTGATCATGGCACGCACCTTGCCGAAGGTCGTGCCCGCGATGATGGAGTCACCGATACGCAGCGTGCCGTTCTGCACGAGAACGGTCGCGACGGGACCGCGTCCTTTGTCGAGCTGCGCTTCGATGATGACGCCGCGTGCATCGCGGTTTGGATTCGCCTTGAGCTCCTTAACCTCTGCGACAAGAAGGACCATTTCCAACAGATCATTCAGCCCCTGCTTCTGCTTTGCCGAGACAGGTGTCATAATCGTGTCGCCGCCCCAGTCCTCAGGGATAAGCTCATGTTCGGAAAGTTCCTGCTTCACATGCTCGGGATTCGCGCCGGGCTTATCAATTTTGTTAATGGCGACGATGATGGGAACGCCCGCCGACTTCGCATGGTTGATCGCTTCAACGGTCTGCGGCATGACGCCGTCATCAGCCGCTACGACGAGAATGGCAATATCCGTCACCTGTGCGCCGCGCGCACGCATGGCTGTGAAAGCCTCATGCCCCGGCGTATCGAGAAATACGATCTTCTTGCCCTGACACATGACCTGATAGGCGCCGATATGCTGCGTGATGCCGCCCGCCTCATGCGTTGATACCGAGGTCTTGCGAATCGCATCGAGAAGCGACGTTTTGCCGTGATCGACGTGTCCCATGACCGTGACGACCGGCGGACGAACAACGAGCGACTTAGGATCGTCCTCGATCTCAGGAATCTCCGTGGGATCCGTCTCGGGCGGCAGTTCTTCACAAGTGACGCCAAATTCGATGGCGACGAGCGCCGCTGTCTCATAGTCGATCTCCTGATTGATCGTAGCCATGATGCCCATGAGCATGAGCTTCTTGATGACTTCTGTCGCCGTATAGCTCATCTTGCTCGCGAGATCCTTGACGGCGATGCTCTCACCGACCTTGATATGCGTCGGATGTGCAATCTCTACCTTAGGGGCGGGCTGCTTCTGACGCTGATTGTTGCGGCCGCGATTGTTCTTACTGCCTCCGAACTTGCCGCGGCTGCTGCCGCCGCCGCGATTGTTCCAGCCGCCTGCATTGTTCGCGGCTCCGCCGCCGGCAGAACTGCCGCCGCGATTGCGATTGCCGCCCTGCCCATTGGCATTGCCGCGCTGTGCACCGTTACCGCCGCGACGCTCCTGCGATGGCCGCTTTGCTGCACCGGCGTTCGCTGAAGCGCCTGCGCTCGCGCCTCGCTTTTGCTGGGGCGTACCGCTTTGCCGCGGACGATTCGCCGCAGGGCTTGCACCCGTTCCGCCGCCGCTTTTGCCGCGCGGCGACCTGCGTCCGCCGCCGGAAGCGGCATTTGCCTGCGCCTGCGCTTGCCCCTGCGGCTTCGGCTTATTTTGCGGCGCTTTCTTCTGTGCATCTGCCGGAGGCGTTTTCGGTGCGGCGGGCGCTGCCTGCTTCGGCGCAAAGGCGCGTGCTACGGCTGCGCGTTCATCTTCACCGACACTGCTCATATGGTTTGCCACACGGAATTTATTACGCGCTAAAATATCTAAGACAACCTTGCTTTCCGTTTGGAACTCCTTTGCCAATTCATAAACTCTATACTTCGACATCGATCCACCCCCGCTGATTTCAGCTTTCTTCCCTTGCTGCCTCGTTCGGGAAAATCTCTTTCCTCAGACTCTCATACACGGCAGCTTCTACATTGCTCTTGAAAGCTCTTTCAAAGCCATGCTCTTTCGCTGCACGGCGGAAACATTCCTCATTGCGGCAAATATATGCTCCCCGTCCGGGGCTTTTGCCTGTCAGATCCACGGAATACGCCTGATCCGGACTGCGGACGACACGGATCATATCCTTCTTCGGATGCGTCGTGCGACAGCCGATGCACATGCGTTCCGGGCTTTTTTTCAAATTTTTCATACGGCATCGCTTTCAGCAGTAAACGACTCTTCGCCCGTCACCTCTATGACATTCATGCTTTCATCAAGAGTTTCTGCCGCCGCCTGCTCTTCGTTCTTTATGTCAATCTTCCAACCTGTCAGTTTTGCTGCCAGGCGGACATTTTGTCCTTCTTTACCGATCGCAAGAGAGAGCTGATAGCCGGGAACTACGACGCGCGATTCCTTCGCGTCTTCGTTGATGGCGACAGAAATGACCTTGGCGGGACTCAAAGCGTTGGCGATGAATTTCGCCGGCTCAGGATTCCACTTGACAATGTCTATCTTCTCGTTGCGCAGCTCATCCACGATCGCCTGCACGCGCATCCCCTTGTGACCGACGCTCGATCCGACGGGATCAACATTCTCATCCTTCGAGTAAACGGCAATTTTCGAGCGCATTCCCGGCTCTCGCGCTACCGACTTGATCTCCACGACGCCTTCTTGAATCTCAGGCACCTCAAGCTCAAAAAGCCGCTTCAAAAGTCCCGGATGCGTTCTTGATACAAGAACCTGCGGGCCCTTGACCGTATTGCTGACTTCGATAATATAGGCTTTGATGCGGTCGCCATGATGATATTCTTCTCCGGGAATCTGTTCTGTCGGCGTCAGAACGGCTTCCGTTTTGCCAAGGTCTATGAATACATTCTTCGCTTCCGTGCGCTGCACAAGACCCGTAACAATATCGCCGTCGCGATTGGAAAATTCTTCGTAAACGATGCCGCGCTCCGCCTCACGGATGCGCTGCACGACGACCTGTTTTGCCGTCTGGGCTGCAATGCGCCCAAACTTTGCCGGCGTCACCTCAATCTCGATGATGTCGTCAAGTTCATAGTCGGCTTTGATCGCGCGCGCTTCACCGAGCGAAATCTCCGTAACGTCGTCAACGACCTCTTCCACAACAGTTTTCGTCGCGTAAACATGATACTTGCCCGTCACGCGGTCCAATGCAACCCGTACATTCTGCGCAGCATTAAAGTTGCGCTTGTAAGCTGAAATCAGAGCCGCTTCGATCGCATCGAAAAGCACCTCTGTTTCGAGGCCCTTCTCCTTCCCCAATGCATGTACGGCCTCCAAAAAACCGCCTTCGTTCTCCTTCTTCTGATCCTTCTCTTTCCTGCTGGCCAACGCTCTTCCTCCCAAATGGTCAAAAATCTATGTGCAGACGCACTTGTGCCGTTTTTTCCAAAAAAATTTCTCTTTCGCCGTCTAAAACGATGGCATTTTTCTCTCGGTCGTAGCCCGTGAGCGTCCCCACCCAGATCTTTTCGCCGTCCACGGGTGCATAGAATGTCACCTCGACCATCTTGCCCTGCTCACGCTCGAAATCTCGTGCCTTCTTCAAAGTGCGATCCAGTCCCGGCGACGAAACTTCCAAGATATATGCCTCGTTCAGCAAGTCTTTCTCGTCAAGGATTTTCTCAAGTTCCTCACTGACTCTTTGACAGTCATCAATCTCAATGCCACCCGCTTTATCCAAGTAGACGCGCAAATACCAGTCACGTTCCTTGACATACTCAACATCGACGACTTCCATAGCGGAATCTCGAACGATGTCCTCAACGATCGCCTCCACGGCCTCTTCCAGTTGTTTTGCCACAAAAGCCCTCCTCTTTTGCCGCGCATACTTCACACAAGAGCCGCATCTCTTGTTAAACAGGCTCCTGTGCATAAGATGAAAGAGTGGGCTGACGCCCACTCTTTCATACAAACGACTTAAATTGACTTCTGTTATTGTATCATCAAATGCAGAAAATGTAAACAGTGAAATCTTTTCGGCTCTTTGCTGCTTGTGATGTCAGCTTTCTCAAGCGCCGATATTTTCTTCTTCCGCCGTTTTCTCCGCCGTCTCTTCAACAGGCTCTTCCGCTTCCGGCGTCGATTCTACAGCCGATGCCTCGTCTTGATCGGCGGCTGTTTCCTCGCCATCGCCTTCGGGCGGCTCGGGCGCGGGGGGATTCGGATCGACGACTGCGACGTTTCGATAGCGCCCCATACCCGTTCCGGCAGGAATCAGCTTGCCTATGATGACGTTCTCCTTGAGACCGATCAGCGGATCGACCTTGCCCTTGATAGCAGCGTCGGTGAGGACGCGCGTCGTTTCCTGGAAGGATGCCGCCGAAAGGAACGAATCGGTTGCCAGCGACGCCTTCGTGATGCCGAGAAGAATCGGCTTTGCGACGGCAGGCTCACCGTCGGCTTCGATGGCGACAGCATTCGCGGCTTCAAAGGAGTTGATATCGACGTATTCGCCGGGCAGGAAACTCGTCGTTCCCGCCTCCTCGATCTTCACCTTATGGAGCATCTGGCGCACCATGACCTCGATGTGCTTATCGTTGATCTCAACGCCCTGCGACTTGTAGACCTTCTGCACCTCATAGACGAGGTAGCGCTGCGTGTCGCGCAGACCGCAGACGCGCAGGATATCGTGCGGGTTGATCGAGCCTTCCGTCAGGCGATCGCCGGGTACGAGATGATCGCCGTCGTGCGCTACGAGACGTGCGCCGTAGGGAATCGCATACTCGCGCGAGTCACCCGATTCAGGGACGATCAGGAGCTTTCTCATGCCCCTGCCCGTATCCGTGATCTCGACCGTTCCTTCGATCTCGGCGATGATCGCATGATGCTTGGGCTTTCTCGCTTCGAAAAGCTCTTCGACGCGCGGCAGACCCTGCGTGATGTCCTCGCCGGCGACGCCGCCCGTATGGAACGTGCGCATCGTGAGCTGCGTGCCCGGCTCGCCGATAGACTGTGCGGCAATCGTACCGACAGCTTCACCGACCTCGACTTCCGTCTGGTTCGCGAGGTCGCGTCCGTAGCACTTGACGCAGACGCCGAACTGGGATTTGCAGGTCAAGACGCTGCGGATAGACACGCGCTCGCGCACCGCAGCAATCTTTTTGGCAAGCGCTTCGTCAATCGCATCGTTGAGCGAGGCGACTTTTTCTCCCGTTTCGGGGTTGAAGATGTCCTCGGCAAGCACGCGGCCTGTGATGCGATCTTCCAGCGATTCGATGATGCCGTTGCCCTCCTTGATGGCTTCGACTTCAATGCCGCGCACGTTGTTATTACGCACCTTGAGTTCCTTGGCGTCACTTGCAAGGATCGCCTCGATCTGCTCTTGTGTCAAAGCGACCGCAGCGGGAACAACTTCCACGCCTGCACTGTCAACAACGGCATAGCGCGTTTCTTTGCCAAGCATCTCGTGAATCATGGCGTGCTTAATCTCAGCGCGACGCGCCTCATCGGGTTCACCGAGGGCGATCTTCTCCGAAACCATTGCACTGCTGATAATGGCTTCGGACGTCAAAGACGAGCCGCGCAGAACAATCTCATGCACATTTTCTTCGGCGAGAAGCTCCAAATCGCCCTCCGTCAGCACCGTATCCTGCGGCAGGAGAAGTTCCCCCGTCTCCGGGTTTACAACATCCATCGCCGTCAGGCGACCGACCAGCTGCTCATCGAGAATCTCAATGGCATCTGCCGCCGATTCGGCAAGACGCGCACGCTCACGCAGCAAGTTGATGCTCTCCACATCGCAGTCGTCCTCACGCACGATGACATCCTGCGCGACATCCACGAGACGGCGCGTGAGATAGCCCGAGTCCGCCGTGCGAAGCGCCGTATCGGCAAGTCCCTTTCTCGCACCGTGCGAGGAAATGAAGTAGTCGGAAACCGTAAGACCTTCACGGAAGTTCGCTGTGATCGGCAGGTCGATGATCTTGCCCGACGGGTCGGCCATGAGACCGCGCATACCGGCAAGCTGACGCATCTGCTGCTTGTTGCCTCGCGCACCCGAGTCCGCCATCATGAAGATGGGGTTAAAAGCGTCCATGTTGTCCATCATGGCGTCCGTCACATCGTCCGTCGCCTGCGTCCAAAGCGCGATGACCTTGTTGTAGCGCTCCTCATCTGTGATGAGACCGCGGCTGAACTGACGCTCAATGCCGTTGACCTGCGTTTTCGTCGCAGCAAGGATCTCCTGCTTCTTCTCGGGCACGATGATATCGGAAATCGCGACCGTCATGCCTGCAAGGCACGCATAATGATAGCCAAGATTTTTGACGTCGTCGATGACGGCAGCCGTACGTGCAGCGCCGAAATGGTCAAAGCAGTTTGCTACGAGCTTGCCAAGCTGCTTCTTATCCATGCGGATGCCAAGGCTCCACTGTCCCGTTTCCTCGTCTTTGTGGTAATAGCGAAGCTCCGGCGGCAGAATCTCATTGAAGATCATGCGACCGAGCGAGGTCCTGACAAGACCGTATTCCTTGATGCGCACCTGAATCTCCGCCTGCAGAGCAAGTTCTTGATGCTGATACATCAAAAGAGCTTCCTCGATGCCCGTGACGAGCTTGCCCTCGCCCAAAGCGCCGGGCCGAAGAATCGTCAGATAATACGCGCCAAGCACCATGTCCTGCGTCGGCACAATGATCGGTCTGCCGTCCTTCGGCGCGAGGATGTGATTCGCAGCGAGCATGAGTATGCGCGCCTCTGCCTGTGCTTCTGCCGACAGCGGCAAATGAATCGCCATCTGGTCGCCGTCGAAGTCCGCGTTGTACGCCGTGCAGGCGAGCGGATGGAGCTTCAGTGCGCGCCCTTCTGTCAATACAGGCTCAAATGCCTGGATGCCGAGACGATGCAGCGTCGGCGCACGGTTCAAGAGGACAGGGTGCTCCTTGATGACCTCTTCGAGCATATCCCAAACCTCGGGACGCGCTCGCTCAACCATACGTTTGGCGCTCTTGATGTTGTGCGCGACTTCAGAACTCACGAGCCGCTTCATGACGAAGGGCTTGAAAAGTTCCAACGCCATTTCCTTCGGCAGACCGCACTGGTGCAGCTTCAGCTCAGGCCCGACAACGATGACGGAACGCCCCGAATAGTCGACGCGCTTGCCGAGAAGATTCTGGCGGAAGCGTCCCTGCTTGCCCTTGAGCATATCGGAGAGCGATTTCAGCGGACGATTGCCCGGCCCCGTGACGGGGCGGCCGCGGCGGCCATTGTCGATCAAAGCGTCAACGGCCTCCTGCAGCATACGCTTTTCGTTGCGGACGATGATGTCCGGCGCACCGAGATCCAAAAGACGCTTCAAGCGATTGTTGCGGTTGATGACGCGGCGGTAGAGATCATTCAGATCACTCGTCGCGAACCGTCCGCCGTCAAGCTGCACCATAGGACGAAGCTCGGGCGGAATGACGGGGACGGCGTCGAGCACCATCCACGAGGGGCGATTGCCCGACTTGCGGAACGCCTCGACGACTTCGAGACGACGGATCGCGCGGATCTTGCGCTGTCCGCTGACCTCGCGCAGATCCTTGCGAAGCTCCTCATTCATCTTGTCGAGATCAAGCTCCGCAAGAAGCTCCTTTACCGCCTCAGCTCCCATGCCCACACGGAAAGCGCTGCCGTACTTCGCACGGTTGTCGCGATACTCACTCTCCGTCAGAAGCTGCTTCTTGATGAGCGGCGTATCGCCCGGATCGAGCACGATGTAGGAAGCGAAGTAGAGAACCTTTTCCAAGGAACGCGGAGAAATATCCAAGATGAGTCCCATGCGGCTCGGTATGCCCTTGAAATACCAGATATGAGAAACGGGAGCAGCAAGCTCAATATGACCCATGCGTTCGCGGCGCACCTTGGCGCGCGTCACTTCGACGCCGCAGCGGTCGCAGACGACGCCCTTATAGCGAATCCTCTTGTACTTGCCGCAGTGGCATTCCCAATCGTGCGTCGGACCAAAGATGCGTTCGCAGAAGAGTCCATCGCGTTCCGGTTTGAGCGTACGGTAGTTGATCGTCTCCGGCTTCTTGACCTCACCATAGGACCACTCGCGGATCTTGTCCGGCGAAGCCAAAGCGATGCGCATCGAGTCAAATTCGTTTACATCCAACAACGAGGGTTCACTCCCTTCTACTTATCCGAGAAATCGTCGTCGTTCATCGCACTGTCAGCGATGTCGTCCAACGCCCCCAGGGCATCAAGACTCCCAAGATCGGCAATGATATCATCGCCGTCCGCCTCTTCGGATGTCTCCTCTTTCTCGGCATCTTCGCCCGCTTCCGCAGGCGGCTGTTCCCGCTCTTTCTGCGCCGCGACGCCCGCAACATCGAGATCAAGCTCACGCGCCGTCGCATTGATATCATCGTCATCATCATGAATGACGATCTCCTGTGCGTCTTCGGTAAGAACCTTGATGTCAAGACCGATGCTCTGCAGCTCTTTGATGAGCACCTTGAACGATTCGGGGACGCTGGGTTCAGGGATGTTCTCCCCCTTGACAATGGCCTCGTACGTCTTGACGCGTCCGACAACGTCATCGGACTTCACCGTGAGAATTTCCTGTAGGGTGTATGCCGCACCGTAGGCCTCAAGCGCCCAGACCTCCATCTCTCCGAAGCGCTGGCCGCCGAACTGCGCCTTGCCGCCCAACGGCTGCTGCGTGACGAGCGAGTATGGACCTGTCGAACGCGCATGGATCTTGTCATCGACAAGATGGTGCAGCTTGAGCATATAAACACAGCCGACCGTCACGCGGTTTTCAAAGGGTTCACCCGTGCGTCCGTCGTAGAGGATCGTCTTGCCGTCCTCAGGAAGCCCCGCCGCGCGAATCGTGCCGAACACCTCGGCATCGCCCGCGCCGTCAAAGACCGGCGTCGCGATATGAACGCCCGCGACATCAGGCTTCGGCAGACCATGCGTCTCTACATCGTAGCCGATCGAGCGCAGACGCTCGCCCACCGTCGGATCACCTGCCTTGATCTGCATTCCGAGCGCACGCACCGCCATGCCCAGATGCGTTTCCAAAATCTGCCCGATATTCATGCGCGAAGGCACGCCCAACGGATTGAGAACGATATCGACCGGCGTGCCGTCCGGCAGGAACGGCATGTCCTCCTGACGCATGATGCGCGAGACGACACCTTTGTTGCCGTGGCGGCCGGACATTTTGTCGCCGACCGAGATCTTGCGCTTCTGCGCGATGTAGACGCGCACGAGATTGTTGACGCCCGGCGGCAGCTCGTCGTTGTTTTCGCGGCTGAACACCTTGACGTCTACGATCTTGCCCGCCTCGCCATGCGGCACACGAAGCGACGTGTCGCGCACTTCGCGCGCCTTCTCTCCGAAGATCGCACGCAAAAGCCGCTCTTCCGCCGTCAGCTCCGTCTCCCCCTTCGGCGTGACCTTGCCCACAAGGATATCGCCCGGCAGCACGTCTGCACCGATGGAAATGATACCGCTCTCATCGAGATCTTTCAGCGCATCTTCCGCAACATTTGGGATGTCGCGCGTGATTTCTTCCGAGCCGAGCTTCGTATCCCGCGCATCACACTCGTACTCCTCGATATGAATGGATGTATAGAGGTCGCGCTTCACGAGATTTTCCGAAAGAAGCACGGCGTCCTCGTAGTTATATCCTTCCCACGGCATGTAAGCGACGATAATATTGTAGCCGAGCGCCAGCTCACCGTGATCTGTCGCCGGCCCGTCGGCGATCGGCTGCCTTTCGAACACTTCCTCGCCCTTCTCGACGATCGGGACCTGATTGATGCAGGTGCCTTGGTTCGACCTTTGATATTTCTGCAGCTTATAAATGTCGAGATCGCCTTCATGCGTGCGTACCTGTATCTGATCTGCCGTGACCTTTTCAATGACGCCCGCACGCTTCGCGAGAATCATGACACCCGAGTCGCACGCTGCCTTGTATTCCATGCCCGTGCCGACCAAAGGCGCCTGGGTGCGCAAAAGAGGCACAGCCTGACGCTGCATGTTCGCCCCCATCAAAGCACGATTTGCGTCGTCATTCTCAAGGAACGGGATCATCGCCGTAGCGATGGAAACGACCTGCTTCGGCGAAACGTCCATGTAATCGACGCGGTCGCGCGAAACGAGAACCGTTTCCTCATTGTGGCGCGCCGTGACGCGCTCGTTGACAAACCAGCCGTTTTCATCAAGCGGTTCGTTCGCCTGCGCGATGACGATCTTGTTTTCTTCATCCGCCGTCAAATAGCGCACGTCGTCCGTCACGCGCTTCGACGCCTTATCCACCTTGCGATACGGCGTTTCCATGAAGCCGAACTGATTGACGCGCGCATAGTTCGAAAGCGAGCCGATCAGACCGATGTTCGGACCTTCCGGCGTCTCAATCGGACACATGCGCCCATAGTGCGAATTGTGGACGTCGCGCACCTCAAAGCCCGCGCGCTCACGCGAAAGACCGCCGGGGCCGAGCGCCGAGAGACGGCGCTTATGCGTAAGCTCGGACAGCGGATTGTGCTGATCCATGAACTGCGAGAGCTGCGACGAACCGAAGAATTCCTTGATTGCGGCGACGACGGGACGGATGTTGATGAGCGCCTGCGGCGTGATAACATCGACGTCCTGAATCGTCATGCGTTCCTTGACGACGCGCTCCATACGCGAAAGTCCAATGCGGAACTGGTTTTGCAGAAGTTCGCCGACAGAGCGCACGCGCCGATTGCCAAGATGGTCGATGTCGTCCGTCGTGCCGAAACCGTCCATGAGGTTCAGCAAATAATTGATGGACGCCATGACATCGTTGCAGGTAATCGTACGATGATTGTAAGGCAGTGTGCGCGAGCAGAGCATCTTCATGCTCTTGCCGTCGCCGTTCTGCGTGCGCACGAAGAAAACGGCAGGCTTATCCACGCCGAAAAGCGCATCTTCCTGCTCCGCCGTGATCTTATCGAGCATCGCCTCATCGACGACGACATCCGCCGCGACGACGACCTCGCCCGTCTCTGTATCCACGATCGGCTGCGAGAGCACTTTGCCAAGGAGCCGCCTCTTCCAGCCGAGCTTCTTCGTCAATTTGTAGCGGCCGACCATCGCGAGGTCATAACGCTTGGGATCGAAGAAAAGGCTGTCGAGGAGCTGCTGTGCGTTGTCAACCGTCGGCGGTTCACCGGGACGCAGACGCTTATAGATCTCGACGAGCGCTTCTTCCTTGGAATTGGCGCCGTCACGCTCTAACGTCGCCTGGATGCGCTCATCGTAGTTGAACAACTCGGCAATCGCGCTGTTGGAACTGTAGCCGAGCGCACGCACGAGAATGGTCACGGGCAGCTTCCTCGTGCGGTCGATGCGCACAGAAATGACGTCGTTCGCATCCGTCTCAAGCTCAATCCACGCGCCACGATTCGGGATGATCGTTGCATTGTAGAGCTTCTTGCCCGTCGGATCAATCGTCTCGCCGTAGTAGGCGCCCGGCGAGCGCACGAGCTGACTGACAATGACGCGCTCCGCACCGTTGATGATGAAGGTTCCTGTATCTGTCATGAGCGGGAAATCGCCCATGAAAACTTCCTGCTCCTTGATCTCTCCCGTCTCGCGATTGATCAGGCGCACGTTGACGCGCAAAGGCGCCGCGAGCGTAACATCCCTCTCCTTGCACTCGTCAAGCTCGTACTTCGGCTCACCGAGCGAAAAGTTCTCAAAGGACAGCACAAGATTTCCAGTAAAATCTTGAATCGGTGAAATATCCTGGAAAATCTCCTGCAGGCCCTCCTTCAAGAACCATTCGTAAGAGTTTCTCTGAATATCCAAAAGATGCGGCATATCCATGACTTCCTTGATTCTCGCATAGGTATACCTGTTTCTCTTGCCCACCGGCACAGGACTAAACATTAAATCCCTCACCCCTTAGCCAAAATTTGGTTCACAACCAAAAAACACGCCAAAAAGACAACGAATGACAGGAGAATCAAAAAAGACAAGGCATAAAACTGTCGCTCGATACCTTGTCTGATCTCTCCCATCTCGCTCGCCATCATCCACGCTTATTCAGTTCTCATGCGTCAACAAGGCTGTTAAACGCGCAAATGCGCATAGTTGGAATAACATACACGCTGTAATAAGTGATTTTAGCATGGGTATATTCTATTATCAATAGGCTGTTTATCCCATTAAGAAGTCACTGATACATTCCGCTCCCGCCTTCATCCATCCGAGCGGCTTCCTTTCAGCAGCGCTTCCTCAAACTTCAACAACCTCCTGCAGGTTCATGCACGATAAGCGATCGCGTTTTCTTCACACCAGTCGCGTGCAAGCATCTGAAGGCTCGCCGAAAGATGCGCCTGCCACGCCCCTTCGAGAGAAAGCCGCTGCACCGTGCGCCGAAAGCGCAGCCGTGCAGCAGCGCCGGACAAAGCCTCAGCGAGGGCGACGCCCGCATCGTGCGGCGCTTTCTTTGCGAAATCCTGCATAACGGATCGAATCTCTTCCTCATAAATATTGGGCAGAGGCACATAACGCTGCCAATCATCCTCAATGGAAAGGAGCCGTTCCACGCAGTCTTCCCCACGCTTCGCCGCTTCATCAAAAGATGTGGATTCACCAGCCGCTCCGATCATGAGGATGCGCCCTTCGCGCGTATCGACATAGCCTTGCAGTACATCTGTTTTCGCAAGCGCAGACGCAAGCTCCTGCAAAGAGATTTCCAAAAACTTCCCTCCCCGTCATACGAGATCGTACATCTTCTCTGTGCGGTCTAAGATCGCGTCGCGCCTCTCCTTGCTTGCAGCAAAGTAACGATGTACAGCTTCGCGGTCGCCTGCTTCAATGGCGTCGATGACCGTGTCGAGAATCGCCTGCAAAGCGCGCAGATGACTCGTGATCGCTTCCCCGTTCGTCATACATATATCCGCCCACATATCGGCGTTCGAAGATGCGATGCGCGTCGTGTCCTTGAAGCCGCCGCCCGCCAGCTTCAGGCAGGACTCCATATCGCCCGCGCTCTGATTGAGAAGCGTCACGAGCGCCGCCGCCGTCACATGCGGCACATGACTGATGATCGAAGCGCAGCGATCATGCTTTCGTATGTCAAGCCGCAGAAAATTCGCTTCCGTATGCGAAAGCACCTTCATGAGCCTTTCATGCGCTTCGGGCGGCGCGCCGGTATCCTCGACAATGACATACGCTTTATTTCGGAAGAGATCTGCAGATGCCGCTTCGACGCCGCTCTTTTCACGGCCCGTCATCGGATGCCCCGCGATGTAGTGAACGCCAGCGGGCAGAATGCCTTGGATATGCTGCCAAAGATACGCCTTTGTGCTTCCCGCGTCCGTCAGGATCGCACCTTCTTTAAGATACGGCAGAATCTTTTCCAGCATCGGCGCCATCTGCAGCACGGGCGTCGCCAAAAATACGACGTCGGCATCCTCTACGACCTTTCGCGCATCCGACGAAGCCATGTCAACCGCGCCAAGCTCTACGGCAAGATTCATGGATCTCTGCGTGCGGCAAAGCCCTGTGATGAAAATATCTTCACCGAGCTTTTCCTTCAGGCAAAGTCCCAGAGAGCCGCCGATGAGACCGACGCCGATGATTGCAAGCTTCATCTTCATGCTTTGCGCCCCATAAAGCGTGCGATATCACGCACTTCACCCATCGTCTTTCGGAAGTTCTCGGGCGTCAGGGACTGATCGCCGTCCGAAAGCGCGACTTCGGGATGCGGATGCACCTCGATGATCAGCCCGTCAGCACCGGCGGCGATCGCCGCACGCGCCATCGCCGGCACCATCTGCCAGCGGCCTGTGCCGTGGCTCGGATCGACGATAATCGGCAGATGCGAGATCTCCTTGACGGCTGCGACAGCGCTCAAATCGAGCGTGTTGCGCGTATACGTTTCGTAGGTGCGGATGCCGCGCTCACAGAGGATGACGTTGGCATTGCCGCCCGCCATGATGTATTCCGCCGCATTGAGCCACTCGCTGATCGTCGCCGAAAGACCGCGCTTCAAAAGCACGGGCGTACGCACCTTGCCGACTTCTTTCAGCAGTTGGAAATTCTGCATATTGCGCGCGCCGATCTGAATCACATCGGCATATTTCGTGATGAGTTCGACATCGTTGATATTTACGATCTCCGTCACGACCTTGAGCCCCGTCTTGTCCGCCGCTTCGCGCAGCAATTTAAGCCCCTCGTCTGCCAAACCCTGAAAATCGTATGGCGAAGTGCGCGGCTTGAAGGCGCCGCCGCGAAGGAACTCGGCGCCGCAGTCCTTCACGCACTCTGCCGCTTCCAAAAGCTGCTCCATGCTCTCGACGGCGCACGGTCCCGCCATGACCGTCAGATGTCCCGCGCCGACCTTCACGCCGCCGACATCGACGACGGTGTCATCCGGCTTGAATTCGCGGCTTACAAGTTTGTACTTCTCCGTGATGCGCACTGTTTTTTCCACCCCATCCAGAGAATTCATCTGCAGGCCGGCGATGATCTTCTTATCGCCGATCACGCCGACGATCGTACGTTCATCGCCTGTCGAAAGATGGTACTTGAGACCTGCCTGCGTGATTTTTTGTTCCACCTTCTCAAGATTTTCCTTGGTCGATGTCGGACTCATTACGATGATCATGCCATAACCTCCTGCAAAATTAAAGGTTCATCTCGTCCGAAGTTTCCCGTACCATAGCGATCTCGTCACAGTTCGGGAACTTGGGACAGTCGATGCATTCCTTCCAGACCTTCTGCGGCAGTGTTTCCTTGGGGACAATATGAAAGCCGAGCGTTTTGAAAAATCCCGGCTTATACGTCAGTGTGAAAAACTGACGTACACCGAGCGCACGCCCCTCTTCCATAAGGCGGCGCACAATTTCCGAGCCGATGCCGCAGCGCGCAAGCTCGGGTGCAATCGCCATCGTTCGCACCTCCGCCAGTCCATCCCACATCATGTGCAGACCGCCGACGCCGACGACCTTTCCCGCATCATCTTCGGCGACGATCATATCACGCAATGTTTCGTAGAGCGTATTGCGTGAGCGTGCAAGCATCGCACCGCCCGCCGCATAATCGTTCACGAGATGAAAGATGCTCTCCACGTCCGCAAACACGGCCTTCCTGTACTTCAAAACGCTTCCTCCATTCGCCGCTTATTCGCGGCTTGGACAAACACCAACGAGCGGACATTCGCCGCAGTGCGGGCGATTCGCCTTGCACACGCGCCTGCCGTGGTAGATGAGCCAGTGATGCGCCGCACTCCACTTTTCGCGCGGAATATTCTTCATCAAGCCCTTTTCCACGGCAAGCGGCGTCTCTCCCACGGCGAGTTTCAGCCGATTCGCAATGCGAAAGACATGCGTGTCGACGGCGATGGCAGGCCGTCCGAAAGCAACGCTCGTGACGACGTTCGCCGTCTTTCTGCCAACGCCCGGCAGCTTCAAAAGCGTATCGTAGTCCGACGGCACCTCACCGCCGAACTCCTCGACGAGCGTGCGGCACGTCGCCATGATATTCTTCGCCTTGTTGCGGAAAAGCCCGCAGTCCTTGATCTCCTCTTCCAGCCCCGAAAGCCCCAAAGCGACGATAGCCTCCGGCGTCGCCGCCTTTTGAAAAAGGCGCGCCGTCGTGATATTCACGCGCTTATCCGTACACTGCGCTGACAAGATGACGGCGATCAGAAGTTCAAAGGGATTGCGAAAATGAAGCTCAGGCTTCGCGCCGCGATACGTCTCTTCAAGAATCTTCAGCTGCTCTTCTCGTATCTTCTTCGTGACCCGCATCAGAGCCTCAGTTCGTCAAACTGCGCACAGGCGCAGGAATACGCCCGCCGCGTGCAATGAACGCCTCTGAACGGAACGCGTCTCTGACGGGCATGATCGGGCAGCGTCCCAAGAGACCGCCCCACTCGACTTCATCGCCGACCTTCTTGCCGGGCACGGGGATGATGCGCACCGCCGTCGTCTTGTTGTTAATCATGCCGATCGCCGCTTCATCCGCGATGATTCCCGAAATCGTCGCCGCCGTCGTATCGCCCGCGACCGCAATCATGTCGAGCCCGACGGAGCAGACGCACGTCATCGCCTCAAGCTTTTCGAGCGAAAGACTGCCGCGCGCGACGGCATCAATCATGCCCGCATCCTCACTGACAGGGATGAACGCGCCCGAGAGACCGCCTACATGCGACGACGCCATGAGGCCCCCCTTCTTGACCGCATCATTTAAAAGCGCAAGCGCCGCCGTCGTCCCCGGAGCGCCGCAGCTTTCAAGTCCCATCTCCTCCAAAATGTGCGCGACGCTGTCGCCGACCGCCGGCGTCGGCGCAAGCGAGAGATCGATAATGCCGAAAGGCACGCCGAGACGTTTCGACGCTTCACGCGCCACGAGCTGACCGACGCGCGTGATCTTGAACGCCGTGCGCTTAATCATCTCCGCCACCTCGGAGAAATCCGCCCCCTTGATGTCCTCCAAGGCGCGCTTCACAACCCCCGGGCCGCTGACGCCGACGCTCACGACCTTGTCCGCCTCGGAAACACCGTGGAAAGCCCCTGCCATAAAGGGATTGTCCCCCGGCGCGTTGCAGAAAACGACGAGCTTCGCACAGCCGATCGCCGCCTGATCGCGCGTCAATTCCGCCGTGCGTTTGATGACCTCGCCCATCTCACGCACGCAGTCCATGTTGATGCCCGCCTTCGTCGAGCCGAGATTGACCGAGGAACAGACGAGCTCCGTCGAAGAAAGCGCCTGCGGAATCGACGAAATCAACACTTGATCGCCATGCGTATAGCCCTTTTCAACGAGTGCGGAAAAGCCCCCGATGAAGTTGATGCCGATCTCCTTCGCCGCACGGTCGAGCGCTTCGGCAACAGGGACGTAAGAATCCGTCTTGCAGGCGTCCGCCGCGATGGCGATCGGCGTGACGGAAACGCGCTTGTTGATGATCGGAATGCCGTACTCCGCCTCGATGTCCCTGCCCGTCTCTACGAGGAACTCCGCCGACTTCGTGACCTTGTCGTAGACGTTGCGGCAAAACTGCTCGATGTTCGGATGTGCGCAGTCACGGAGTGAAATGCCCATCGTGATCGTGCGCACGTCGAGCTTGTTCTCCGTAATCATGCGATTTGTTTCTAATATATCATCAATGGTAATCACAAAAAAACCTCCTGCAACGGCTCAAGAAAAGCAGCGGCCTGTTCAAACTTTGTGCATCGCATTGAAAATATCCTCATGCTGCGTCTTGATCTCAACGCCAAGCGTCTCGCCCTTCTCCTCTAAAAGCTGACGCACCGCAGCAAGCTCGATCTTACTGCCCGTCATATCGGCGATCATGACCATGTTGAAAAAACCGTCCATGATATTTTGATTGATGCTCAGAATGTTGACGCCGTTCTCCGCCAAAATCGTACTGACCGCCGCGATGATGCCCACGCTGTCCTTGCCGACGATCGTCACCACAATTTTCATTTGCAACCCCTCATTCTTTCCGACAGCCGCCATGCGCCGCCGAGCTTTTTGATGTATATTTTCTCATTATAGCAGTCACAGACTGAAAATCCAAGAGGGCACGTCTCCCAAATTGTTTTTTGCATCGGTTTCCGTTATAATGGAAGAAGCATTTTCTGACACAATGCGAAAAACTCATCATCAAGGGGGTCACTCTTTTGAAGGAACTCAGCTTTTTTAACGATCATTTCTACGCGCCGGGCGAAGCGCAAGTCGACATCGAAGATCGCGGCTATCAGTTCGGCGACGGCATCTACGAAGTCACGCACGTCTACAACGGCAAACTCTTCGCGTTTGACCGCCACCTCGCTCGCTTCCGCCGCTCCATGCGCGAAATGCACATCCCCATCACCTACATGGACGAAGAACTCACCGCCATTCATAACGACCTCATCGAAAAGAGCGGCATAAAGAGCGGCGCCATCTACTTTCAGGTCACGCGCGGCACGGCAGCCCGCGCCTTTCCCTTCCCCGGACGCGCCACGCCGAATCTCTCCATGACGATTCGCGAAAGCACGCCCAACCGAGAGCAGCAAGAAAGCGGCATCTCACTCGCGCTCGCCGAGGACATCCGCTGGCTGCGCTGCGACATCAAGTCGCTGAATCTTCTCGGCGCCGTCTTCGCCAAAGAGAAAGCGAAAGCGGAAGGCTGCGCGGAAGCGCTTCTCTATCGCAAAGATACGGGATTCGTCACCGAAGGCGCAAGCAGCACCTTCTTCCTCGTCAAAGACGGTGTCGTCTGGACGCATCCGCTCGATCATCTCGTGCTGCCGGGCGTCACCCGCGCCGTCGTCGTCGAAGAATGCGCCAAGGAACTCGGTTTGACCGTCATCGAAAAAACATTCACGCCGGAATTTGCGCAAAAAGCGGACGAAGCTTTTGAAACGAGTACGAGTCTCGAAGTCACCCCCGTCGTCAAGATCGGCGGCAAAACGATCGGCTCAGGCGCGCCGGGCGAAATCACGAAAAAAATCATGGCATCGTTTCAATCGCTTATCCAAAAGGCTTGCTTTTCCTAAGACGCTTGGGGACTTTCATGCAGGGCGGCGCACAACATCCGCGAAGCGGACGCTTGTGCGTCTAGTTCCCCAAAAGAAACCACGGCTGCCAACGGTCGTGGTTTCTTTTGTTGGCAGAATTTTTCGCGTATTGGAAAAAACCTGCAAAAATCACAACTTTTCATTGACAATATCCAAAATAGTACCTATACTTGTAGTGAAGCAAATACATCATGTTTATGGTAGTATAACCCGAAGGAGTGTGTTTTTTTATGGCAAAAAAGGTAAAAATCACAGAAACAGTACTTCGCGACGGCCACCAGTCCCTGTGTGCGACGCGTATGCGTTACGCGCAGATGGAGCCGATGCTCGCCTCGCTCGACAAGCTCGGCTACAATTCGCTCGAAGCTTGGGGCGGTGCGACCTTTGATACCTGCCTTCGCTTCCTCGATGAAGATCCGTGGGAGAGACTCGACAAACTCAAGGCACGTCTCAAGACCCCGATTCAGATGCTGCTTCGCGGTCAGAACCTCTTGGGTTACAACCACTATTCGGACGATGTCGTCAAGAAATTCGTCGAGAAGGCATCCGAGCACGGCATGGGCGTGTTCCGCATCTTCGACGCACTGAACGACGTGCGCAACCTCAAGACGGCGATCAGCGCTGCTCTCGGCTGCAAAGAGAAGCCGCATGTACAAGGCTGCCTCGTTTACACACTCAGCCCTTATCATACGAACGAAGTCTTTGTCGAACTCTCCGAAAAGCTGCAGGAGATGGGCTGCCATTCCGTCTGCATCAAGGATATGTCCGGCCTTCTGAAGCCGTATGTCGCAGAAGACCTCGTGAAGAAACTCAAAGCGAAGCTCGACATTCCCATTCAGCTCCATACGCACTACACGTCCGGCTTCGGCAGCATGACGTACATGAAGGCGATTGAAGCCGGTGTCGATGTCGTCGACTGCGCCCTCTCGCCGTTCGCTCTCGATACATCCCAGCCCTGCACGGAGACGATGGTCGCCGCCCTCGAAGGCACGCCGTTCGACACAGGTCTTGACCGTCATGCCATGACGCCGATCGCGAAGCACTTCCTGCAGGTCAAACAGGATCTCATCAAAGAATTCAACCTCAAAGGCTATTTCGATGTCAACCCGAACGTCATCGACTTCCAGATCCCGGGCGGTATGCTCTCGAACCTTGCAAACCAGCTCAAGGAGCAGGGCATGGAAGATAAGTTCCAGGATCTCCTCGACGAAATGCCGCGCGTGCGCGAAGATGTCGGCTTCCCGCCGCTCGTCACGCCGTCGAGCCAGATCGTCGGCACGATGGCTACGTTCAACGTCATGACGGGCGAGCGTTACAAGATCGTCCCGAAGGAATTCAAAGATCTTGCCCGCGGCAAGTTCGGCAAGCCGCCGGTGGAAGTCAAGCGCGACTACCTCACAAAGACGCTCGGCATCCCCGAGAGCGAGATCATCGACGATATCGTCGCAGAAGATGCCAAGGCTCCGAAGCTCGCAGACTTCGAGAAGGAGATGAAGGAAAAAGGCTTCCTCAACCCGACGGAAGAGGATATCCTCTCCTATGCACTCTTCCCGCAGGTCGCCGAAGAGTTCTTCAAGAAGCATTACGCACCGATGAACGCTTACGATATGTCCAAGAAGGGCTGATCGAGAGTCATCACCGGTTTCCCCCTTGCAGGGGGGCAAACAAAAAACCACGCGAAAGCGTGGTTTTTTGTTTGCTCCGTTTCCCTATTTGAAGAAAATCGACTTGCCGATGAACTCACGCAGAAGCGAGTTGTTCGGGATATCGTATTCCTCCGTGATATCAGCAAAGCAGCGGCAGAAATCGAGCAGACGATTCGCCTTCGTGTACTCCGGCACATCGCGCGGCACCATCTCCAAGAGCGGCACGGCATAGCGCTTCAAGACGGCAATCTCATAAATCAGCGCCGAATTGAACATCACATCCGCTTCTTCTTGGAATGGGAAAATATTCTTCTCCTCCCCCGCGCGCACATCGGGCCACTGGCGCAAAGTTTTCAAAGCGTATGCACCGCGAAACTGGTAGTCGCGCACCATACGGCGAAGAAGCCGCGCATCCGTCGTAGCTATGCGGTTGTGTGCGTCGATATTGAGCTGCGTCAGGGCGCTGATATAGATCTTGTACTTCTTCTCTCGCGGTACAGCGGCAGTCAGAGCTTCATTAAGCCCATGAATGCCCTCGACAATCAGGGGCGCCGTCGGCGCCACAGACAGATGCGCCGTCCCCTCTTCCCGCTTTCCCGTGAGGAAATTGTAACGCGGCAAAATGACCTCTTCACCGCGCAGAAGGCGCACGAGATGATCGTTGAAGAGTGCGACGTCAAGTGCGCCGATGTTTTCAAAGTCATACGTTCCGTCCGGCAGGCGCGGCGTATCCTCCCAGTTGCGAAAATAATCGTCGAGCGATATGGAGACAGGCTCGATGCCATTGACACGAAGTTGTATGCGCAGACGCTGCGCAAACGAAGTCTTGCCCGACGACGACGGCCCTGCGATAAGGATGAGGCGCAGCTTCTTGATATTCGCAGCGATATGATCGGCAATCTCAGCAATCTTCTTCTCGTGCAAAGCCTCTGATACATGGATGATGTCAGCGATCTCACCGCGGCGTATATAGCGATTGAGATCGGACACATAGTCACAGCGCAGGACATTCGCCCAGCGCTCCGCTTCCATGAGAATGCCCCCGAACTTCGGCTGCGCACGCAATGCAGGTACGACTTCGGGCGCATCCGCATTTGGGGTGCGCAGCAGCACGCCGTCCGGCATGGCATCAAGAGCAAACTTCCCTAAGACCCCCGTCGCAGATACCATAGGGCCGAAAAAATAGTCATAAAAATCGCCGCAGTAATAAACGCTTGCTTTTTCCGACTCCAGTGACATGACGAGATTTGCTTTTTCAATCTGCTCGGACTGCTTGAATAGCTGCACAACCTCCTCGCGCTGCAGGCGCTTTTTGACGATCGGGCGGTTTTCCGCAACGATCTCACGCATACGCTGCTCGATCTCCCGCACCATGTGCTTCGTCACACCGGACGGCGTCTGCAGCGCACAGTAAAGTCCGCCGTGCGCCGTGAACTGTACGATGACCGACAAATCCGGCTGAACCTCATGCGCTGCCAAGATGAGCAAAAACACGACGGAATGCTGGTAGATGCGCCGTCCCAGCTCGCTTCTCGTATCGACAAGCTCTATCGTATGAAACGCCCCGACAGGCGACTGCAAATCACGCAAGACATTGTCCACACGCGCCGCCACAATGAGCGGTTCTCCCGCCTGCTGCACCTCTTGTGCAAGATCCAAAAGCATCGTTTCTGCGGGGATCTCCCGCCCTTTTCCCTTCTCCCAGCGCATACTTTCGCCTCCTATTCAGATTCATAGCAACGCATAAAAAGAAACGGCTGAAAAGCACGCACAGCGTCCCTTTCCAGCCATTGATCCAGCAGATTCATCAGAAAATCCAAAGAACGAGTTGATACGCCAGCGCCCCCATGACAGCCGTACACGGGATCGTCAGCACCCATGCAGCAAGCATCTGCTGCGCAACGCCCCACCGCACGGCACGAATGCGCTTCGCCGTGCCGACGCCCATGATGGAGCCGGAAACGACGTGCGTCGTACTGACAGGCAGATGCAAAAGCGTCGCCGAAAAAATGACGATGGACGAATTGAGATCCGCTGCGAAACCACTGATCGGCTCCAGTTTGAAGATCTTGCCGCCGATCGTACGTATGATTCGCCAGCCGCCGAGCGCCGTGCCGCACGCCATTGCCGCCGCACACAGGAACTTCACATAGTCCGGCACCTCAAAACTTGAGATGTAGCCGCCGGACAAAAGCGCCAGCGTGATGATGCCCATCGACTTCTGCGCATCATTCGAACCATGAGAAAATGCCATCGCCGCCGCCGAGAGGATCTGCATCTTCTTGAAGCGCCCGTTGAGCGCCGACGGTGCAAAGCGTCCAAAGAGGAAAAAAAGCAGCGTCATCACAAGAAACCCTGAGAAAATCGCCAAAAGCGGCGACGCAATCAATGACAGCACGATCTTTCCTATGCCTATCAAGTTCAGTCCCGTGCTGCCTGTAGAGACAAGCACGGCGCCGATGATGCCGCCGACAAGTGCGTGCGAAGAGCTGCTCGGCATCGCTACATACCAAGTGAAAAGATTCCATATAATCGAGCCTACGAGCGCCGCGATGATGATATGCTCATCGACCATCTCCGCACTCGCCACGATGTCGCCGCCGATCGTTTTGGCAACGCCCGTACTGTAAATCGCGCCGATAAAGTTCAAAAACGCCGCCATGATGATGGCATGTGCCGGCTTTATGGCGCGTGTTGAAACGGATGTCGCGATCGCATTCGCCGTATCATGAAAGCCGTTGATAAAGTCAAATATCAAAGCGAGCACAATGACCGTCAGAATGAGAAACTGCAGCTCAGGCATACTTCATTACCACGCCGCGCACCATGTCTGCTACATTCTCGCAATGGTCGAGCGTGTCCTCCAAATACTCCAGAACATCCTTCCACTTGATGAGTTCAATGGGATCCTTGACGTTTTCAAAAAGGTTGGCAACCTCGTTGCGATAGACGCGATCCCCCTCGCTCTCTAAGCTGCTGATACGATGCGTACACTTTAAGATCTCCGTCTGGTTCTTCTTCACATGCTTCAAGAGCTTAAATGCTTTCATCATCTCTTCCGTACATTCGATGAGAAGCTTTGTCAAGGCGATCGCACTATCCTTGACACCGCCGATATGGTACATGACGACACGCTGCAGCGTCCCCTGCAAAAAATCAACGCCGTCGTCAAGACCGTTGGCGAGAGCATAGATGTCCTCACGGTCAATCGGTGTGATGAAAGTCTGGTTGAGCTTGTCAATGATCTTGTCATTGACGGCGTCTGCCTCATGCTCAAGATCAATGATCTCACGCATCTTTGCTTCCGCCTTGCTGTAATCCTGCATAACCTCATCCATCATCACAGCGCATTTATGGAAATACTGGGCACTTTCGAGGAACAAGTCGAAGAACTCTGAGTCCTTGTTCTTGAAATTAAACATTTGCTTCCTCCCAGAACACAATCTCTATCCGCTTTCCCTCTCAACTATAACATCATTTTTCAGATAGAGCAATATTGAAGTTTAGAATAGTCGCAAATGCTTATTTTCCCACAAAATCCCATGCCTTCTTGACCTTCGCGGCAAGTCCTTTGATCTTCGACGTAGCGACGCCGCAGACAGCGATGCGCACGCCGCGCTTCAAGGGAACGGCAAAGACGAGATCATCGTGCAGCTTGTCCGTTACAGCCTGCGGATCCTTTGTCGGTACGGCGAGGAAGAAGCCCGCCTTGTACGGCAGCGCCTTGAGACCACATGCTTTCGCTTCGTCCATAAAGAGCGCACCGCGCGCACGGACGATCTGATAGAGCGCATCGCGTTCCTTTTCAAACTGTGCCAAAAGAGCCGCATCGTGTTGGATCTCTGCCAGAAGCGCCATAGCGCCGCGGTTGATGTTCGACCATGTGGCACGGCTGGAAAACTTGCTGACGTTGGAAAACTCCTCGATGACCGCACGGCTCGAAGAAAGTCCGACGATCGCTCCCGTACGCTGTCCATAGAACGTATACGCCTTAGACATGCTGAACGCGAACATGATAAAGAGGTTCGCGGGAAGATCTGCAAACTTCTCCATAAAGGCGCGCGTTTCATCCTTCGTGCCGCTGTACTCGATATAGGCGATGTCAACGAGGATGCTGATGCGCTTGCCCGTCTTTGCATGTTCCTTCAAAGCATCAAGCACCGCATCCCAATCTGCATCGGAGAGGGAGTAACCCGTCGGATTGTGCGCAGGTGTATTGATGATGACGAGGAGCGAATCCTGCGTTTCAAGAAGCATCGTCACCTTCTTGGAAAAAGCCGCTGTATTGAAGGAGAGCGTCTCGTCAAACAGCGGGTACGTCTCCAATCGGCGTCCGATATTTTGGCAAAGCGCACTGTAGGGTCCCCAATACCAATCGGAAGTAAGGACGCCGTCCCCCACTTCCGAATAGTTTTCAATCGCGTGGTGTACGGCGCCCGAGCCGCCTGCCGTCGCCACCGCCTCAACATATCCTGCCGGACGATGCCCTGCAAAGACGATCTCCTCCACACCGGCGAGATACGCCGGCAGTCCGGCGACCGGCGCATAGGCGATGATCTCCGAGATCGGCAGTTCGCGCAGCACCTTCTCGACGGTAGGTATACAAGCGAGCTTTTCGTCCTCGCCAAAAATCGCGCCCAAGGTGGCGTTCGTAACGTTCGCTGCCCCATGCTCCTTTGCCGCTGCCGTCGCCGCGCCGCTCGCAGCAAAGATCACGTCGTTGAGAAACTTGTTTTCTGTATGCGATGCAGCCATCTTCGTACTCATTTTATTATGAAACCTCCTAAACGCCTTGGCTCCTGCTTCTTAAGGAATCACTGATAAATTCAGCCACCCATCTTCACACATCTGCACTGTCCTCTCGTCGTCAACAAATCCTCGACGTAGCACCGCTACGCCTGCGGTTTACACTGAAACCCCAAGAGGTCAAGCCGAAGGCGCAGACCGATTGGCTGGTTTCAGGTAAGGGCGGCGCACAATGTCCACAAAGTGGACGTTTGTGCGTGTAGCTTGTTTCCTTACTGAACCGTCCAAGAGCCAAGTCCGAAGGACGCAGGCGATTGGGCAACGGTTCGTATGCGAAAACGTCCCAAGAATGCAAGCGCAAAGCGCGCCGCATGATTGGTTGACGTTGACCGCTATAGGAACAGCGCATCTGTGCAAATCTGGGCGACTTCATTTTATCAGCGTTTCCTAAAAAGTTCGTCTTTCTCATCTCACGCGCATGGAAAAAATTCATCGTGAATCGCATTTGCCGCTTCCTTGAGCCTGTCCTTCGTGATGAGGCAGGAAATGCTGATCTCCGACGTGCTGATGATGTCGATATTGACGTCCGCTTTCTGCAGCGCGCCGAACATACGCGCTGCTATGCCCGGGTTGCCGAGCATACCGACGCCGACGATGGAGACCTTCGCGACGTTTTCTTCGACGAGAACCGATACAGCGTTGAGCTTCGTCTTGACCTTCTCGACGATCTCACGCGCCGTCTCAAGGTCGTCAACGGCGACCGTAAAGACCATATCCGTCACATTGCGTTCGAGACTGCGCACGCTCTGCACGATCATATCGACGCTCACATTGGCGTCGGCGAGTGCGGAAAAGAGGGCATGTGCGATGCCCGGCTGGTTCGGCACGCCCATGACGGCGAGCTTCGCCACCTTGTCGTCGTGCGCCAGCCCTCTGATTTCAAAATCCTTCTCTTCCATTGTATAAGCCTCCCTGATCATCGTGCCTGTCTTCTCTGTAAACGTCGAGCGTACATGGATGGGGATGCCGAAGTGCTTCCCCATCTCCACGGAGCGCGGCTGCATGACGCCGGCGCCGAGACGCGCCATCTCAAGCATCTCATCGTAGGTGATCTCCTGCATCTTGCGTGCGCCTGCAATGAGTCGAGGATCCGCAGAGTATATGCCGTCTACATCGGTGAATATCTCGCAGCTGTCCGCTTTCAAGGCGCCGGCAAGAGCCACCGCCGACGTATCCGAGCCGCCGCGCCCAAGCGTCACGGGGTCGCCTAAAGCATCCGCTCCCTGAAATCCCGCAACGACGACAATATTGCCGTCAGCGAGCGCCTTTTGGACGCGATCCGGCTCGATGCCGACGATGCGTCCCTTCGTGTGCACGGAGTTCGTCTCCATGCCGACCATCGCCCCCGTCAAAGAAATCGCCTTGTGTCCCATCGAGCAAAAAGCCATCGCTAAAAGAGCGATGGATACCTGCTCACCCGTTGTTAACAACATGTCCATCTCACGCGCATAATGATACGGATTTTTATCTATGCCGCGTGCCAGATCAATAAGATCATCCGTGGTGTCGCCCATAGCGGAAACGACGACAACGACCTTGTCATCCGGCTGCATCCCGTCGAGGACACGCTTCGCCACCGCCTTGATCTTCTCCGTCGTGGCAACTGAACTGCCGCCAAACTTCTTTACTATCAGAGCCATAACTTCCTCCCAGATTGCCGTGCGGCAAAAAGCACCGCAGGCAGAATGTCCTTTGACAATAGTCATCCGTTACAAAACATCAAAAAACACGAGTGACCGCCTTTTATTATACAAGAATTTCATGTCCACGTCTACCAAGAAACAAAAATACGAAGCGCATTTCGCGAAGAAAATCGTTGTCTCTCATGGAAAATTATGCTATACTCCTTCGGTAAAGATATTTATTATCATTTCCAGGAGGATTCCCATGCACTTATGGAAGCATCAACACCGCCTGCTCTCTTTTGCAGGCGCCTTGACATTCGGCTTTCTCTCCACCGTCACGGTGCAGGCGGCAGCGGCATCCGCCCCCGAGACGGATAGCGAACGCGCCCCCGACAAGCACGACACACAAACGGCTTTCGTCTTAGACGAGATCATCGTCACAGCCAACCGCAGCCGCGAGCCGCTGACGCTCGACACGGATCCCAAACGACCGCGTCAGCCCGTGCCGGCAGCGGACGGCGGCGGCTACCTGAAGAACCTGCCGGGCTTCTCTCTCGTGCGCAAGGGCGGCATCAGCGGCGATCCCATGCTGCGCGGCATGGGCGGCACGCGTCTGAACGTGCGCATGGACGGCGGCAATATGTTCGGCGGCTGCCCGGGGCGCATGGATCCGACGACGACCTATGCTTTTCCTGAGACGTTCAGCCGCATCGTCGTGCGCAAGGGACCGCAAAGCGTGCGCGACGGCGCCAGCATCTCAGGCGCCGTTCTCTTCGAGCGCGAAACGAAGCGCTTTCAAGAGCCGGACGTACGAGGCAACGCGATCCTCACGTTCGGCGGCAGCCACCGCTTCGACGACCTCCTCGACGTCACAGCAGGCGACAAGAGCGGCTATGTGCGTCTCATCCAAACACGCAACTACGCCGACGACTACGCCGACGGCAGCGGCAGACGCATCCATTCAGGCTACGGACGCTACAGCCTGTCGGGTATCGTCGGTCTCACACCGGACAAAGATACCCTGCTTGAGCTTGCCTACGATATGAGCCGCGGTCATGCAAAATTCGCCCACTCCATGATGGACGGCAGTCAGTTCGACCGTGACAGTTGGACATTCAAGTACAACCGCGCCAACCTCTCTCCCGTCGTCACGAACCTCGATGTGACGTTCCACCACGCCGTCATCGATCACATCATGGACAACTATTCTCTGCGCTCTGCGGGAAAGATGGGCACGGACGTCAAGCGTACGCAGTACGGCGTCCGCGCCATCGCAGAGCTTGCTTTTACGCCGCGCAGCACGGGAGCCTTCGGCTTCGAGCTGCAAAATCAGGAGCACGCTTTCGCCAGCGCCTTCAAGGACCGCCCCATCGGCTCCTTCCGCGATGATATGGACATCCGCTCCTTCGGCGTATTCTTCGAGCACGATTACCGTCTGCGCCCGCGCACCTATCTGCGCAGCGGCATCCGCTACGACCGCGTGACGAACGACTATCACAACTATTTGGCATACAACATGCGGGGCAGAAAGACACTGGATCTCGTCCCCGGCGAAACCGCCGACAACGCCTACAGCGGCTTTATCCGCTACGAGTACGACTACGCATCCCTCCCCCTGACCTTCTACGTCGGGCTTGGCCACGCAGAGCGTCCCGCCGATTATTGGGAATCCTTCCAAACGTGGAAAGCGCACAACAATCGCGTGAACGGTCAGACCGCTTCGCCGGACGCCTCTCGTCCGAACCGCGAGCGCAATACGCAGCTCGACCTCGGCTGGCTCTACGCACGCGGACAAGATCAAGGCAGCCTTTCCCTCTTCTACGCACATGTCGACGACTTCATCCTGCGCCTGCCGTCGAGCGCTTATGGCAACGTAGACGCACGTCTCTACGGCATGGAAGCGGAATATACGCACAGCTTCTCGCCGCAATGGTCCGTGACGGGCACGCTTTCCTTCACCCACGGCGACGACACGACAAACCATGCGCCGCTGCCGCAGATCGCACCGCTCGAAGGAAGCCTCGCAGCGAAATATCGCCAAGGCAAATGGGAGGCGAACCTTCTCTGGCGTCTGGTCGACAGGCAGAACCGCTATCGCACGGGCTACGGCAGCGAAACGGGCGTCGATCACGGCCCGACGGGCGGCTTCGGCATCGTTTCTGCAAGCTGCGCCTACCGTGCCGGCGACAATCTCGTCTTTTCCCTGGGCGTCGACAATCTCTTCAACAAAAAATACGCCGAATTCGTCAGCTACAACGAGTCTGCCATCAGCAACCTCGGCATCACCGCGCGCGATCATATCAACGAACCGGGCAGAACCTTCTGGTTCAAGACGAACTATCAGTTCTGACGCATATTCTTTTTCTCCGACAAACAGAAAAATCCCGCAGAAGATGCACGCAGCATCACTCTGCGGGATTTTCCGTTTCACTCCCAGCCATCGCACGGCATGGACAAAATCCCCCGATTCATGCTATATTGCTGGAAAAGGATGTGATTTCATGGGAGAGACGCGACTTGTCGTGCCGGAAGGGCTCGCTTGTATGGCGCTTCGGGAGTTTCTGCAAAAGGAGTGCGGCTTCTCCACGACGCTCTGGAAAAAACTGCGCCGCTCGGACACGTTCTCGCTGAACGGACACCCCGCCAACGCCGCACGAGCCCGCATCAAAAGCGGCGATGAACTTTGCTGGCATCTGACAGAAGAGAGCCGCATCGCGCCCGAAGACATACCTCTCGACATTCTCTATGAGGACACGGCGCTTCTCATCATCAACAAGCCTGCAGGTATGCTCGTCCACCCGACGGGCGGCGAGCATCATCATACGCTCGCCAACGCCGTACTCTTCCACTATGAAACACATGGCGAAAAACATGCTTTTCACCCCGTACACCGCCTCGACCGTCAGACGAGCGGACTCGTGCTCATCGCCAAAGAGCCGCACGTCCAGCACCTCTTATCCAAACATGACGCAATCGAGCGCATCTACCTCGCCGTCATCGAAGGCGTCCTGCCCAAGCCTTGCGGCACGATTGATCTGCCCATCGCACGCCGGCGGGGCAGCATCATCGAGCGCATGATCGCCCCCGAAGGAAAGCGCGCCGTCACGCACTACGCGACACTCGTTCAGACAGGCGGCCTGTCGCTCCTCGCGCTGCGCCTCTCCACGGGGCGTACGCATCAGATCCGCGTCCATCTCGCGCATCTCGGACATCCGCTTCTCGGCGACGACCTCTACGGCAAAAGGACAAATCGGCTCAGACGCCAAGCGCTGCACGCCTGCAATATACGCTTTCGTCACCCATCGAACGGAGAGGACATCAAAGTCCATGCGCCCCTTCCTGCCGATATGTCTGCTCTTTTCCCTGAAATCTCCGCAGATTTTCTCTTTTCACAAAAGATTCATGACGTTCTCATTAAATTATGATATAATGATTCCATCAATGAGTATCATCTATCCATAGGAGGTTGAGATTATGCCACTCATCGGAACAAAGGAAATGTTCAAAAAAGCCCATGAAGGCGGCTACGCCATCGGCGCTTTCAATGTCAACAACATGGAGATCGTCCAAGGCATCACCGAAGCAGCCGCTGCGCTGAAATCTCCCATCATCCTGCAGGCTTCCGCCGGTGCAAGAAAGTATGCAAAGCCCGCCTACCTCAAGCACCTCGTGCAGGCGGCGCTCGAATGCGAAGATCTGCCCATCGCCCTGCACCTCGACCACGGGCCGGATTTTGAAACGTGCAAATCCTGTATCGACGATGGCTTCACCTCCGTCATGATCGACGGCTCGCATCTGAGCTTCAAAGAAAACATCGAGCTTACGAAGCGCGTCGTCGAGTATGCCCATGCGCACGGCGTCGTCGTCGAAGGCGAACTTGGCCAGCTCGCAGGCATCGAAGACGATGTGAAAGTCGCCGCTGAAGACGCGCACTACACGCGCCCCGAAGAAGTCGAAGAATTCGTCACGAGTACGGGCGTCGACTCCCTCGCGATTGCCATCGGCACGAGTCACGGCGCGTTCAAGTTCAAGCCCGAGCAGTGCACGAAAAATGCACAAGGCGTACTCGTGCCGCCCGAACTTCGCTTCGACATCCTTGCTGAGATCGAGAAGCGTCTGCCCGGCTTCCCCATCGTGCTGCACGGCGCTTCGTCTGTCATTCCCAAATATGTCAAGATCATCAACGACAACGGCGGCAGCCTCGCCGATGCCATCGGCATCCCCGAAGATCAGCTCAGAAAAGCGGCGAAGTCAGCGGTCTGCAAGATCAACATCGACTCCGACCTGCGCCTCGCCATGACGGCGGGCATCCGCGAGCACTATCAGCAGCATCCCGAGCACTTCGATCCGCGCCAGTACATCGCTCCGGGACGCGACTACATCCGCGAACTCGTCGAGCACAAGATCAAAGAAGTCCTCGGCTCCGACGGCAAGGCAGCAGAAGTCATGGCGCTTTTGAAGTAACGCCCATCGCGCAAACGTATTACCCGATCAGCCTTTTCCTAAAAATCGTGCAGAAAGCGACATCTGCACGATTTTTATTTTTTGATATTTATTTTCAATATCATTTACTTTCCACCCACATCGCAGTATAATGGATTTGGCAACAGTTTAAGGAGGTATGCAAAATGAATCAAGAGCAACTCAATCGCATGACAAGCGGCAAGGGCTTCATCGCTGCCCTCGATCAAAGCGGCGGCTCTACACCCAAGGCGCTCAAGGCTTACGGCGTAGACGAAAGCGCCTACGCCAATGACGAGGAGATGTTCACGCGCGTTCATGAGATGCGCACGCGCATCATCAAAAGTCCCTCGTTTACAAAAGAGCAGATTCTTGCGGCCATTCTCTTCGAAAACACGATGGACCGCAAAATTGACGACCTCTATACCGCGGACTACCTCTGGGAGAAAAAAGGCATCGTCCCCATCCTGAAGGTCGATAAAGGACTCGCCGCCGAGGAAAACGGCGTCCAGCGCATGAAGCCCATCGACGGACTCTCCGCGCTTCTTGACCGCGCGGCAGAGCGCCATATCTTTGGCACGAAAATGCGCTCCGTCATCAAAGAGGCGAACAAAGAGGGCATCAAAGCCGTCATCGAGCAGCAGTTTGCCGTCGGCAAGGAGATCATCGCCAAGGGACTCGTCCCCATCTTAGAGCCGGAAGTCGACATCCATTGCCCCAAGAAGAACGAAGCGGAAGCCGTCATGCTCGAAGAGATCAAAGCGCATGTGGCAAAGCTCCCTGCCGATGACAAAATCATGCTCAAGGTCACAATCCCGACAAAGGAAAACCTCTACGAAGAACTCATGAAGGATCCTCACGTCGTGCGCATCGTCGCTCTGAGCGGCGGCTATCCGCAGAATGAAGCCAACGAAAAACTCGCCAAGAATCGCGGTCTCATCGCCAGCTTCTCACGCGCACTCGCCCAAGATCTGCGCGCCGGACAAAGCGACGCCGAATTCGACAAGATTCTAAAGACTGCCATCGACGGTATCTACAAAGCCTCCATCACCTAAACAGCAAGTACGCCAGACAAATGCACGCCCGGGGAAACGCAAGATGCGAGATATTGTATTTCCGTCTTGCGTTTCCCCGTACTTTGTGATAAAATGCTTTTGTTGTCTATGGCGCAATATTTACTGCGCCGCGAAGGAGGTGTACCCTATGGCAAGTGTTTGCGAAATCTGTGCAAAGGGCGAAATGTCCGGCATGAATGTCAGCCATTCGCATCTGAAAACGAAGCGCAAGTGGAAGCCGAATATTCAGCGTGTACGTGCGATCGTCAATGGTGAGACGAAGCATGTCAACGTCTGCACGCGCTGCCTGCGTTCCGGCAAAGTGGAACGCGCCATCTGATTTATTCGTGCACAGAATCAGAACTGATATATCATAAAACAAGCCGCTGAATCGAAAGATTCAACGGCTTGTTTTATGATATCAGCAATTCCTTATGCAGATACGATTCAATAAGAAAAATTCTGCCCTTCCGAAGCGACGCAGTCAATTTCAATCAAGGCATCCTTCGGCAATCTTGCCACTTCGATGCAGACACGAGCCGGCGGGCAGGAAGTGAAATACTTTGCATACACCGTATTCATCGCCGCGAAATCCTCGATATTTTTCAGATAAACCGTCGTTTTTATGACATCCTCCAGCGAGCATTCATCCGCTTCAAGAACCGCCTTGAGATTTTCAAGCACGCGCTCTGTCTGCTCGGCAATACCGCCCGCGACAAGCTCGCCCGTCGCGGGATCGAGCGGAATCTGCCCTGAGGCGAAGATGAAGCCGCCCGAAGTACGGATTCCCTGCGAATATGGACCGATTGCTTTCGGCGCACGATCCGTGACAATTTTCTTTTTCATTGTACAAACACTCCCCTCTTTTTCTTCCCAAACCAGCGCAAGCGCATACCGCGCCTCACTCCTCCACTTGCAGATCAGGACGCAGTGCAATGGCGCCGCCCAGATAGATATGACGAATCTCGCTCTGCGGCTTGTCCGTATCGACGAGCAAGAGTGCGCGTATGCAGCGCGGCAAAGCGTTCTCGATGTCCGGCTCAAGCGTATCGAAAAGCGGCACCGTATCGAATCCCTTCAAGAACCTTGCACCCGCCGCCGGAAAAGCCGCCTTAAGATCGGGCGTTATCGAAAAAATCACCGCACCGATATCTGCCGGCGCAATCTTATTCGTGCGGCACATCCCCATAACCATAAGCTTTACCGCTTGAAATATATCGTCTTTCGTATCCTTTTCGACCGTGATCGCACCCCTGATTCCACGCATGGGAAACCCTCCTATCCTACCTCTGAATCCCAAAGAAACGCGCATCCTGTGCGTTTCCATACATCCCTTCAATGCCCGCGCAATATGCTCCACAGCAAACGAAACGAGAGCACGATGGCTGCCAAGTACCCCAAGACGCCCAAAAAAGGAATCTCCATGATCTTCGGCGTCATCTGCGTCGTACATATCGTGCTTGAGCCGAGGAGAAGCGCCGCGCTCAAAAGCGCAATGATGAGCTTGTTGATCATCTTGTTGAGCCTCACAAGCGGCTCATCCGCACCCGTCAGATCAAGATTGACCTTCGTCTGTCCGCTCAGCGTCATCTTCAGAATATCTGAAATCTGCTCAGGCAGCTGCAAAGACTTTCGCATGAGGATATACCCCTCGCGCTTCGCCCTGGCGGCTTCCGCACGCCAGTCAAAGTCCTTCGTAAAGTTCAGCTCCATACTGCGTGCAAAAATCTCAACGAAGCTGACCTCAGGGCAAATCAGGCGCATGACGCCCTCGATCGTCATGACGCCGCGGCAGAACATGCTGATGCCCGGCGCAATCGCGATGTGATGGGCGCGCAGCACGTTCATGATCTGGCGCGAGAGCACGCCCATCTTCAGTGAGCGAAAATCGAGGTCGCCATACTGCGCCATGAGCGCATCGATATCTTGATATAAGCGTGCATGATCAATGCGATCCTGCGGCACGCCAAGCGAGAGAACAGCCGCCTTCATCTCAAAGACATCGTGCTGCGCCAAGGCAAAGACCGCCTTGCGAATCGCCGTGCGGTCTTTGTTCGAAAGACGCCCCATCATGCCGAGATCGAGCCAGACAATCTTACCGCTGCGCACCCATATATTCCCCGGATGCGGATCGGCGTGAAAGTAGCCGTCCTCTACGATCTGCTTGACATAATTTTCACCGAGCCGTTCGCCGATGCGGCGCATATCGACGCCTGCCGCTTTAAGCTCTGCGGCGTCATCGACTTGTATGCCGTCTATATACTCCATGACGAGCACATGCGGCGTCGTCAGATGGCGATAGACCTTCGGGCAGCTCACGAAGTCCGCATCCATATTCGCATGGCGAAACTCCTCGATATGGTTCGCCTCCATGACGAAATCCATCTCCTGCTTGGCAATCGCCCAAAGCTCGTCAAGCACCATACTGAAATCCACGACATCCTGCACGGGACCCAAAATCTTTAAGATGCCCGCCGCACGCTTCAACAGCACGATATCCTTGCTCATGACATCATGCACGCCGGGACGCTGCACCTTGACGACGACCTTCTCACCGTCAAGCAGCACGGCGCGATGCACCTGCGCGATAGACGCCGAGCCAAGCGCCTCCTCGTCCATAGAGCGGAAAATACGCGTCCAACGGCGCTGGTACTCCTGCTCAATGACTTCCTCAATGACAGAAAAAGGCAGCGGATTTGCCTCCGTCTGCAGCTTCATGAGTTCGTCACAATACTCCTGCGGCAGAAAATCCGGACGCATACTCATGATCTGCCCGAGCTTCACGAAGGTCGGACCGAGATCCTCAAGAATCAGGCGCAGCTTCTCAGGCGTTATGCCGCGCACGATATCGCGCGTACGCAGGACGTTGACCATCTCGCGCAGACGCTTCGCCGATCCCTTATCCTCTTGGCTCACCGCTTCGCGAAAAGCCTGTGCGAACATCGCATCCCCTCCTGCCCCAGAAGGAAAGTTTCACCATCAGCCCTTCCTGCCGTACTTTTCGTCCAACTGCTGACGCACGGTCTCGTTTTCCAAGAATTCATCGTACGTCGTCACGCGGTCAACGACGCCCTCGGGCGTGATGTCGATGATGCGATTCGCAATCGTCTGGATGAACTCATGGTCGTGCGAGACAAAAAGCTCCGTGCCCGAAAACGCAATCAAGCCGTCGTTCAGCGCTGTGATGGACTCCAAATCCAGATGATTCGTCGGCTCATCCAAGAGCAGCACATTCGCGCCCGAAAGCATCATGCGGGAAAGCATACAGCGCACGCGCTCGCCGCCCGAAATCACCTTTGCTTTCTTCTGGCTCTCCTCGCCGGAAAAGAGCATACGCCCCAAAAAGCCGCGCACAAACGATTCATCGGGATCGCGCGAATACTGACGCAGCCAATCGACGAGGTTCAAGTCAACGCCATCAAAGAATGCGTTGTTGTCCTTCGGCAGATATGCCTGCGTCGTCGTCACGCCCCATTTGAACGTGCCGGAATCCGCTTCCATATTGCCCATGAGGATTTCAAAGAGCGCCGTCTTTCCCACGGAATTCGGTCCGACAAAAGCGACCTTATCGCCCTTCTTGAGCGTGAAACTCACATTGTTCAGCACCTTCTCCCCGTCGATCGTCTTTGTCAGACCGCTGACCTGCAGCAGCTGGTCGCCCGCCTCACGGTCGGGCGTAAAGGCGATGTAGGGATAGCGGCGCGAGGACGGACGAATGTCGTCGAGCGTGATTTTTTCGAGCAGCTTCTTGCGCGAAGTCGCCTGTTTCGATTTCGAAGCATTGGCGCTGAAACGCTGAATGAACGTCTGCAGCTCCTTGATCTTCTCCTCTTTCTTCTTATTTTGATCCTTCGCCATCTGCAAGGCAAGCTGGCTTGACTTGAGCCAGAAATCATAGTTGCCCGCATAGATCTGAATCGCACCGAAATCCACATCGGCGATATATGTGCAGACCTGATTCAGGAAGTGGCGATCATGTGAAACGACAATGACCGTATTGGGGAAATCGTCGAGGAACGCTTCAAGCCAGTTGATCGAATCGATATCAAGATGGTTCGTCGGCTCATCCAGAAGCAGAATATCAGGATTGCCAAAAAGAGCCTGCGCCAAAAGGACGCGCACCTTTTCCTTATCCGTGAGATCCGCCATCTTCTTGTGATGCTTCGACGGCTCAATGCCGAGACCATTCAACAGGCGTTCCGCTTCCGGCTCCGCATCCCAGCCATTCATATCGGCAAACTCTGCTTCCAGCTCCGAAGCACGCATCCCATCGGCATCAGAAAAATCTTCTTTTTGATAAAGCGCGTCCTTCTCGTCCATGATCGCGACGAGACGTTCATGCCCGAGCATGACCGTACGCAGCACCTCAACGTCGTCGAACGCATAGTGATCCTGCTTGAGCACGGCGAGACGCTCACCCGGCGTGATGTCTACCGAGCCTTTCGACGGCTCAATGTCGCCCGCAAGGACGCGCAGAAACGTCGACTTGCCCGCGCCGTTCGCGCCGATGACGCCGTAACAATTTCCCGGCGTGAACTTGATGCTTACATCCTTGAACAAGACGCGCTTGCCAAACTGCAGCGTCAATCCGCTTGTACTAATCATAAAATCTGATCCTCAACCTTCCCATACTGTATTTCTTCGCCTGCGGCTCTGTCATGTTTTCATCTGCATCAAGAAATGGTCTCATTGACGCAGGATGTCACGGAAAAGCTGCAGGATACTCTGCCCGTAAGTATGTCCGGGGACGGCCCAGCGTCCGTTGAGATCCGTCCACGTGTCGAGCGTGCGTGCGCCATACGTCGAACGGACGAGATCATAGCGCGGATCGACGAGCGGCGACGTCGGACGACGCGTCGAAGCATACGCCAAAAGGTGCTGGATATGCGCACGCACGCCAAGCTCCGACGAAGCGAAATAGGCGCCCTTGACCGTCGCACTTGTCGTGCCCAAGCCGCAGTAATTGTTCTGATCGGGCGTGACCGTACCGCCGTAACGGAAGAAGCCCGTCTCCTTCAACGCCTGTGCAAAAGCCACATCCGGGCGCACGCCCTCACGCGCACCTTCCTTATAATAATACGAGACAAGCACTTCCGGCGAAACGGAAATGTTCGGATGCGGATTATTGCTCAGAAGATACTCCACACATTGTCTTTGCGTCGCCATCGCCGTGCCTAGGATAGCATCCGCCGTACGCGGCGCTGCCGTATACTCGCTCGGCAGACGATCCGCCGGCTTCTTCGGCGCAGGCGGATTCAGGATGCGCTGAATACGCTCGGAAAGCGGCTGCTGCTCCTGCGCGTCCTGTACATGCACCGGCATCTCCTTCGACGTTCCCTGCTCGACGCCCTGGCGCATTTCCACTTTCGTTTCCACCTGCGGATCATGCAGACGCTTGGCGTCCGCCGCCGATGGAAGCGAAAAAGCAAATGCCCCGAGCACGAATGCCGTCAAAACGGCTCTGCCTCGAAAAGACCTTTTGAAACTCAATGAAATTCCCCCTAGAAATCATGACGTACCGTACGCAAAATACAGCGAGAAACACCCCGCCAAGAAAAACAAGACCGGATGAACCTTCTTCCCTCGTCCCGAAAAGACCTCCAAGAAAACATAGAGAATCAGACCTGCACCCAAGCCCGTCGAAAGACTGAACGAAAGCGGCGTTATGAGAAGCACGGCGAAAAAGGATGCGTGCTCCGACGGCTCACGCCAATCGAGCCGCAGCCCCTTGAGCAGCAGGCAGCCGGAAAACACGAGCAGCGGTGCGAGAATAGCCGAAAAATCAAGAACCGCCGCCGCCACAGGCTCCACGAAAAGCACGAAAAGCAAACAGAGCGCCGCTGCACATGCCGCAAGAGGCGTACGCGCACCGACGGCGCGCGCCGCCGCCGACTCCTTTGCCAAAGCGAGAGGACCCGCACCGAAAAGAGCCGCTGCAGCATTGCCTGCAGCAAGCACAGCAAACGTACGCTTTTCTGCAAGGCTGCATGGCTCCCCCCGCTCCCCCAACGCAGCAAAAACACCAAGCGTATCAAAGAAGAGAACAAGCCAAAGCGCCAAAACGACGCCCGAAAGCTCCCAAACGTGCGCGAAGTCGAGCGCCAGAGACACTCGGTCAAGCCCCTCAGGCAGCAGGAACGGCGCATCCGGCACGACGAGAAATCCTTCCAAAAGAGCCAGCGCCGCCGCCGCAAAAGCACCCCAGAACGCCGCCGCATGAACCCCCATCGCCCAAAGCGCGAGCGATACGGCAAGACCTGCAAGCGCTACAAAAGCCATCGGCTCAGAAAGGTTCCCGAGCATCGTCACCGCAAGCGGCGAACCGACAACGAGCTTTCCCATCTGAAGCCCCATGAACACGATGAGCAGTCCCATGCCGCCGCGCGCTGCCTGCACGATCACATCCGGCACCGCACCTGCAAGAATGCGGCGAAGCGGCGTGAGCGCCGTCAGCAAAAAAAGAAGCGAAGCGGTGAAAGATGCCGCCAAAGCCGCCTGCCACGACACCCCCAGAGGATAGACGACGCCATAGACGAGCCAGACATTGACGCCGAGCGCCGGCGCTGCCGCAAGCGGCTGACGCGCCCAAAGCCCCAAGAAAAACGTCGCCAAAAACGCAGAGATGAGCACCGCCGCATAAGCCCCGACAAAGGGCGCTCCCGCCTTCGCCCAAAGCGCAGGCACAACGGCACAAGAAGCAAGGAGCGAAAGCGCCGTAAGAGCGCCGCCCAAAAACTCCCGCCGCCATGAACCGCGCATATTCTCCCCTAAAGGAAAAGAAAAAATCTCAGCCCATCCTCCCCTCACCAAAACAACCTATTTTATATTTTACCATGAAACTCCAAGAGGTCAAGCCGTAGGCGCAGACCGATTGGCTAAGTTTCTGGTAAGGGCGGCGCACAATGTCCACAAAGTGGACGTTTGTGCGTGTAGCTTACCATGAAACTCCAAGAGGTCAAGCCGTAGGCGCAGACCGATTGGCTAAGTTTCTGGTAAGGGCGGCGCACAATGTCTACGAAGTAGACGTTTGTGCGTGTAGTTTACCCCACGCGTTTGAAGGAATCTTCCCCATCAAGAATACGTCGATGCTGGACAAAGGGCGTAGAGAAATGATACACTTGTTGTATTCCTTATCATACAGCAACGGAGGCATATCATGCACCAATATTTGTTCTTCCTCGGAGATTTTCCTGTACGCGCTTACGGGTTGATCTTGAGCCTCAGCATCATCTTGGCGACGGGCGTCGCCTACTTTCTCGCAAAGCAGGACGGCCGCTATCATGGGCATATCATCGACATGGGCATTTACTGCGGCATCGCGGGACTGCTGGGCGCGCGCCTCTGGGATGTATTCTTCTTCGATTGGGACTACTATCAAAACCATTTGACGGAGCTGTTAAACGTCTGGCAGGGCGGCATGGCGATTCAGGGCGGCGTGCTGCTCGGCGCCATCGTCGGCATCCTCTACACACGCCGCCACGACATCGACACATGGGCGCTCGCCGACATCGTCGCCCCCGCCATCATCTTAGGGCAGGCGCTCGGCCGCACAGCCAATCTCCTGAACGGCGACGCTTTCGGTGCGCCGACAGGCTCTTCCTTCGGCATCCTCTATCCGGAAACGACGCTCGCGTTCCACACCTACGGCAATCAGCCTCTTTGGCCTGCGGAAGTTTGGGAATGCCAGCTCGACATCTTCATCTTCGCTCTTCTCCTCATTTTTCGCGCCACGAATCATGCGAAAGGACAGGCGTTCACGCTCTACATCATGCTCTACTCGGCAGCGCGTTTCTTCCTCGAATACCTGCGAGGCGATTACAATGAACTTGTTCTCGGTCTTTTCAAATCTGCACAGATGACAAGCCTCGTCGCTTTTACCATCGCGCTCTTTTTCTTCGTCTGGCTCGGACTGAAAAAGCATCAAAAAACCCCGCCCAAAAAGAAGAGCCGAAAACGCACGGCACGCGCATAGCCTCATCATCTCATAGAAACGGAGTCAAACATGCAAAAGACGCCTCAAATGCTTCACATCGGCTGCCACTTGTCATCTGCCGGCGGTTTTCTCGTCATGGGCAAGACGGCAACGCAGCTCGGCGCCGATGTATTCGCCTTCTTCACACGCAACCCGCGCGGCGGCAGCGCGAAACCACTCAACCCCGATGATGTCCGCGCTTTTTCTGTCTACCGCGAAGAACACGGCATCGGCACACTCGTCGCCCATGCCCCCTATACACTGAACGCCTGCGCCGCAAAAGAGAACCTTCGCACGTTTGCACGCGAAGCGATGGCGGATGATCTCTCACGTTTAGAACACATCCCCAACACCTTTTACAACTTTCATCCCGGCAGCCATGTGCAGCAGGGCGCAGAAAAAGGCGTCAACCTGATCGCCGAACTCTTGAATGATGTTCTGCGCCCTGCACAAAAGACGACCGTCCTCTTAGAAACGATGGCGGGCAAAGGCACGGAAGTCGGACGCAGTTTCGAGGAGATCGCCGCTATCATCGAGCGCGTGGAATGCGCAGAAAAACTCGGCGTCTGTCTCGATACCTGCCATGTCTGGGATGCAGGCTATGACATCGCGGACAATCTCGATGGCGTCCTCGAGGAATTTGACCGTGCGATCGGGCTTTCTCGCCTCCATGCCGTCCATTTGAACGACAGTCTCAATCCACGCGCCGCACACAAAGATCGCCATGCCCGCATCGGCGAAGGAAAAATCGGACTTGAAGCCTTGACGCGTATCATCCGCCACCCGAAACTTCGTCATCTGCCTTTCATCTTGGAAACGCCAAACGACGATGCCGGATACGCAAAAGAAATCGCCATGCTCCGAGAACGGGCGAAATAACCTGCAAAAACACCGCATCTCCATCATCCATGAAAAAAGCCGCCTCTCAACGAAAGGCGGCTTTTCCTGCACGCTTAGGGAAACACGTATCATCTGGCAAAATCGCGCCTGCTATGCCTGACGCTCTGCAACGATTCGTACTTTCAAAGCCGATCAGAAAGCGCGGCGGCCCTACGCGCTCGGTATGGCGCGGCGACGGTGCGGCGTCTTCCGCGGGATAGCCGACGGGGAATATCGCCACAAGCTCGTAATCTGCCATCTCGGGAAAAAGCTCCTTGAGCTTCGGTGCATCAAAATGCGCGACCCACGTCGTGCCAAGCCCCAGATCCTCGATCGCCAGCATGATATGCGTCGCCGCAATGCTCGCGTCCACGTCCGCGAAGTTCTTCTTATCAAAAGGCCGCACCCAGGCGCTCTCCGCCTTGCTTCCCACGACGAAAGCGACAGGGGCGCCGAAGATAAACGACGTCGTCTGTGAAACCTTCTGCATCGCCTCAGCGCTCTCCAGAAGCCAGATATGAAACGGCTGATTGTTGTGTGCAGTAGGCGCGAGATCGCCCGCCTCTAAAATCTTCTGAAGTTTCTCATCCTCCACCGGCCGCGCCGAGATCTTGCGGCAAGAATAGCGCTTTTTCGCCAAATCAAGAAACGACATAAAAACTCCTCCTTTAGAAAGCCATCGGTTTCCTATATCGTCATTCTACTACGAACCTTCAAGAAGTCAATACTTTCTTCTTTTCTACTCTATCTCTTTTCTTCCAATTATGCTATGATTCTAAGGAAACACGAATCCAAAAAGCGCGGATAAAATGAACTCCGTCCGATTCGTGCAGATTTGCCGACGCAGAGATCGTGAACGACTGCGCCAAGACCGCATGGCAGAATATATCCATGCCGCCCCGAAAAAGACGCATCCACCCTCGACAAAAGGAGGTTCTCATGACAGAAGATCACCTTGCCCTCTTGCGCTCCAAGGGCTATAAGCTGACACCACAGCGACGCGCCGTACTGGATGCTTTCTTGGAATGCGACCCCTTTCCCACCGCACAGCAGCTGCTTGCAGCCGTACACAAGAAACATGCCAACGTCTCCCTCGACACCATCTACCGCAACCTTGCACTCCTTTCAGAACTCGGCGTCATTCATGAGATCTACCGTACGGCAGGAAACGTCTACGAGATCCTTGCGCCGGGACATCACCATCACCACCTCGTCTGTACGGAATGCGGAAAAACGGAGTGCGTCGACATCTGCCCCATGCAGGATACCTACATCAAAGAAGCCGAGAAAAAAGGCTTTCGCATCACGGGTCACATCTTCGAATTTTACGGTATCTGCAAAGATTGCCAGTAAAAAAATCTTCGAAAATCCTGCACTTCATGAGAAATAATCTCTTGTCAAACAGAAACTCCTGTGCTATTCTATCAAATAGTAAAATTACTATTCAAGGGGAACATTCCCCACGCACAGGAGGTCATTCTTTTGAAACGTAAAAACACACTCTTCTGCCTGCTTGCTGCACTCTGCCTGTTTCTCACGGGCTGCGGGGGCGCAAACACGGCAGACGGCGGCAAGGACGGCTCCTTCCATATCGTCACGTCCTTCTACCCCATGTACGTCGCCACCCTCAACATCACGCAGGGCATCGACGGCGTGACCGTCACCAATATGACGAAACCGCAGACGGGCTGCCTGCACGACTACCAACTTATGACCGAGGACATGAAAACGCTCGAAAAAGCCGATGCTTTCATCATCAACGGCGCGGGCATGGAAAGCTTCCTCGACAAAGTTGTCACGCAGCAGAAGAACCTCAAAGTCATCGACGCTTCCAAGGGCATCGAGCTTCTCAAAGACGGGGATGAGGAAAATCCGCACGTTTGGCTCAGCGTCACCGATGCAATCCTGCAGGTGAAAAACATCGCCGAGCAGCTCAAGGCGGCGGATCCCAAACATGCCGACGCCTACGAGAAAAACGCCGACGCCTATATCAAAAAGCTCGAATCGCTCAAAGCCGAGATGCACGCCGCACTCGACAACGTGCCGAACAAAGACATCGTAACCTTCCACGAAGCTTTCCCCTACTTCGCCAAGGAATTCGGTCTCAACATCATCAGCGTCGTCGAACGAGAGCCGGGCACCGAGCCGACGCCTGCCGAACTGCAAGCGACCGTCGAGCAAGTCAATAAGCTCCCCGTCAAAGTTCTCTTCACCGAGCCGCAGTACTCCCCGAGCGCTGCTGAAACCATCGCTCGCGAAACAGGTGCAAAGATCTACACGTTGGATCCCGTCGTCACGGGCGAATCCGACGATAAAGCAATCAACGCCTATATCGACACCATGAAAAAGAATATGGAGACGCTGAAAACGGCATTGCAGTAAGCCGAAAGAAGCATACGAAAAGCGCCTGCGCACAAAACCGTGCGCAGGCGCTTTATCTTCGTAAAACCCCTTAGAAGAAGTATTCGAGGCGAGCGAAGAACTTGTTCACGCCATCTTTATCGGTCTTGCTAAGGTCTTTTCCGTTAAAGTAGACCATCGAACCGACGACATTCTTAGCGAACGTGTACTGACCGCCGATCTCCCACCCTTTCGTATTCCAAAGCGCTCCATCGAATGTCGGCGCAAACGCCACAGCGCCGCCAACATAGCGATAGGCTGCATAGAGACCGAAAGTGCGGGCGTTCTCAGGCTCCGCGCCCCTATAGCCAAGCTCGATGTTGTAAGCCCTCATACCATCTTTGCCGGCAAGAAGCGCTCTTCCTTCATCGCTCGTGTTCTTCCAATAACCGCCCGTGAGGTATACCGTGTCAACCGGCTTCCACGTTGCGCCAATGCCCCAAATATTGCTGGCGTCGTGCATCTCAAAAGCAGTATTCAGAACCGCTTCCTGATGAATGCGCACATATTCCGCTGCGACATTGAACCTCTCGGAAGGCATCCAGTTGAGGTTCACCATCTGCACATCTGCAGTAGCACTCGCCCTGGGATGGAACCACATATTCCTCCGCGCATCCTTGACGCTGTCCTTTACACCCTCAGCATCTTCCAAATCCCAACGACCGGCGAAAAGCGTACCGGTGAAGTTCGTACCTTCGCCAAAGGTCACGGAAGCGCCCGTCAAATCATCGTCGATCGCCATGCCCTGTTCTGTCAGAACGGGCATCTTGCCGGCGCGGATAACCGTCGTTCCATAATTCCCTTCGACATAGGCGCGCTTGAGTTCGACCGTTCCAGAATCACCCTTGTCCTCTTTCGCATCCCACGTTGCATCGAGGCGAGCCTTGACCTTCCAGTGAGCATTGACCGTAGCCTCCGGCTCAAGGCGGAACACCAGTTCATTGGTCGTATCTGCGTCAGCTGCGTCCTCTGCCTTCTGACGCTCGTAGGTGTACTGCAGTTCGCCCGTCCACTTGACGTTGTCAATGCGGCTTTCGAGGTTGGCGACGCGCACGCCGAGGTTGTTCAGCTCTTCGCTGAACTCAGCGGCGAGACGGTCGATCATCGCCTTCTGCCGGGCGTTGACCTGATCTTCCTTTGCCATCGCTTTTGCGACCATCTGCGCCATCTCGTAGCGCGTGATCTCATTTTCACCGCGATACGAACCGTCGCCGTAGCCCTCGATGATGCCGTCGTCGGCAAGCTGCGCGACTGCATCGTATGCCCAATGATCCATCGGGACGTCGCTGAACGGGTTCGCCGCAGCAAACGTCGTCGATGCTGCGCCGACGACAAGCGCCGTCGTCAAAGCGGCTGTGAGAGACTTCTTCATAATAAGCTCCTCCTTCAAAAATGGAACCGTAAATCTTCTCCAAAGAATCGGGAGGCATCCTCTGAGTATCCATGTTTCCTCAACGATGTCCTCAAACGCTCCTTTGGTAAAGAGAATGATATCACATATCATGATCGAATACAAGAAGAAATGAAGCTCATTCATAAATCAAGTCTTTCTCCCCAGAAAAGCCCTATATTCCGCCTATACACCCAGCTCCAGATGAATTTCCAGAGAGAAAATCCGCATATTATAGATAAATTCCATACTTTCACAATAGGCAATTAGGCGCATATTAGATAACCCCCCTGCGAGAAAGCGGCCATGCAAAATAAAATACGAGACCGCCGCACATGCTTTAAGTGCGACGGTCCCGTATTTCTCTAGCGTTCTACACAAATATCCTTGATGCCATAATAGCGGCAAAGACCTTCCTTCGTCACGCCGTTGTCGAAATCGACGAAGAATACATGGCGCAGGGCGCGGTTTTTCAGAGGGAGGGGCTTCATATAGGCGATATCCTCGCCGTTCGCCGCCGCCTGCTCGACGATGGCAATACGCACGGCATTTTCTTCCTGCATAGCGGCTGTAATGAAGAGTGCAGCAGCCATCGTGAAGGAGCAAATCGCCGCAGCGCCTGCGAGAAGCGTTTTCTTCGCTCTGCTCTGCAGGACATCCGCAACGACAGGATCGCGCAGCACGGCACAGGCGGCAACGAGGATCATCGCGACAGAGCTGAATGTCGCGCGTGCCGGGAAGGTCGGCGCGGCGATCATGACGAAGTTGTTGAACAGCGCCAAAAGAAGCAGGAATGCCGCATAGCGCGCTGCCGGAAAAGTATGCGTCACCTCAAGCCACGACACGGTGCGAGCTGCGGCGAGTTTATCGCGCGAAAATCCCAGCGAGCGCTTCAGCAGGCTGTAGAAGAAAAATATCGTAAGCCAATAGATCGCCATTTCCTCAAATCCCGCCATGACGTTGGCAAAGTGCTCGATCGTGCGCGGCTTGTCAAGCCCCAGCGGTACAAGCACATGTCCGACGAGAAAATCACGCAGCGCATTGGCAAAGAAGCCGTCATTGAAATAGGAAAAAACGAGGAGCAGGATCCATAGCAAACAAGCGATTTGCCCTACTTTAAGAGCGCATGGTCTCTCTCCCGCAGCATTATCGCGCAGCATGTCCACACGCGCGGCAAGATGCAGACGATAGATGCGCCCCGCCGCCAGCAAGAGCAAAAGAAGCGGCAGGATATACAGCGCCATCTCACCGTTGCCTGCAAACTGATTGCCGATATGCGTGAGTATCCCCTTGCCGCTGCCCTGCGCATCGTAACGCACAAAATTGCCTGGCGCAGCGACGAGCAGCACAAGCCCGACGAACGCCCCAAAAGTGCCCGCCGGCATCCAAAGCGGCATTGCCCCCTTGCGCCGCGCCCACCACGAAAGCCCTGCCGTCAGAACGAACACCGTCACGGCAAGATTCTCCACCGACCAGCCCGCGAGGACGCCGAGCACAAGCATCGGCGCGATCAGCCAATTCCGCACAGGCGGCTTCTCCTGTGCCATCGCCCTGCATTGGAGATTGTACGGCACGAGGAAAAGCGCAGCAAACACACCCGTCCACAGGTAGACGGCAGCGCCGCACTTCCAAACAGCCACCTCGCCAAAATGCGGAAACGAAAGCCACGCGAAAGCACCCATGACGGCAAAGAGACGCGGCTCCCGCCAAAACCGCCAATCGCGCCGTGCATGAATCGTCAGCAGCACGATGAGGATGAGGAACATCAAAGCATTAGCTATATCAAAAATGCCCTTGCCCCAGAGGAGAAAAACATCGAGGAAGAAGAATGCCACCATGCGCCCGCCATGCAGTAAATAATGCCGCCACAGAGATTCCATGACATCGGGAAGAGACGCAATATGCTGATTCGTCAGCCAGATCAGTGAGTATTCATAATCGTCACGGTGCAGCGGCATAAAATAATTGAGCGCATACATCAATAAGAATATGCCCGCAGCCGCCAGTACAGTCTCTCGGCACTTACGATTCATTCTCTAGAGAGCCTCCCAACGCTTGAAAATTCACCGCTTCGATCCTCTCTTCCGCGAGGATCTGCGCCGCTCTCGCGGAAAGAATCGCGGCGAGCTCCGCTTCGAAGTCATGCCGCCAGCCACAATCTCGCGCGAGTTCTTCGTTTGCCGTGCCCGGGTGCATCATGACTTCAGTCGTGCCTTCTTTCAGACCCTTGAGCACGGCAAGAAGCGCCGCTTCATCGACGGCTTCTCCCGCGACGATGCCCGCGAAATGTTCGGGTACGAAAAGCCCCGCCTTTCTTGCCAAACTCGCAGCGTTCTTCGCCAAGAGCGAAAGACCGACACGCCCGATGAACTGCCCGACGCCCCCGAAGCCGCCTGCAAAGAGCGGCGCAAACGGCGCGCGAAGCGCCGGAATCTTCGCCTCGCAGCAAAGCCCGATGACGACCTCTACAATGCCCGGCAGGGCGTGCATGTGCTGATGACTGTCGGCATGGTCGATGCGAAGACCGGCATTCTCGATCTTTCGAATCTGCGCGGAAAGTTCGGCACGCACTTCGGCAAGTCGCACGCCGCCCTTTGCATAATGCTTGGAAAAAGCGCCGTAGTTCGGCAGAAAGACGCCGTTTTCATCGACGAGCGAAGGAATCTCCGCAGGCGGCAGGATCGGAAAGCCGTCGACCAGCGTGAAGTGTATGCCCAATCCCAACTGCGGCAGACGACGCACGCGCTCCGCCGCATCGGCAAAAGCCCTGCCCCCCGCCATCAGGGTCGCCGAGCGCAGCACGCCCTCGACGGCTCCCCGCTCCACCGCCTCATTGATGCGCACATGCCGCCCGAAATCATCGGCATTGACGATAATCCGCTTCAACTTCTTCTCACATCCGTTTCATCTCTATACCCATGAGCCTCAGCGAAAGCGCACGTTGCCCAAAGATCGTCATATCTTGAAATTTTTGAGATCGTCGGAGAAGGATACGGCGATTTTTTGGAAGTCTTGGATCTTTTGCATCATATCCTGCAGCTTCTCGTGGTGATCGCCAACCGTTTCGTTGACCTCTTTCGCTGCAGCGGAGTTTTCTTCTGAAAGTCCGGCGATCGTCCGCACCTGACCGATGGCGTCGTTCATACGCCCCATCTCATCGTTGAGCCGCAGAATGATGCCGCTGATGCTCGTCGATACTTCGCGGATGTTAGCAACGAAGGCGCCGTTGCTCTCGACGACCTGCACAAGCCCGCCGCTCTCCCTGCCGAGCGCATGATACTCAGCGTCGATACTTGCGACGACATTGTTGATGATGCGTGTGATGTTGCGCACATCAGAGGTGATCGTATCCGCCTGCTCGCGCGATTCGGCGGCAAGCTTGCCGATTTCCTGCGCGACGACGGCGAAGCCTTTGCCCTGCTCGCCGGCGCGCGCCGCTTCGACCGAAGCATTCAAAGCGAGGAGATTCGTCTGAGAAGCGATCTCCGTCACCATGTTGGCGATGGAGATGATTTTCTCCGTTTCCTGCTTCAAGGAATCGGCGGCATCGCGCACGGCAGCGAAGTTCTCCATGCTCTTGCCGAGCGCATCGCTTGAGCTGCGCACGCCTTCAAAGCCACGCGCCACATTGTCCACGGCTTCTGCAAGGCTCTTGTTGTTTTTCTCCTGCGAAGAAACGACCTGCTGCAGCGCTTCGACATTCCGGCGCAGCACTTCCGCCACCTGCCCCGTCGAAGAAGCGCTCCCCGTCGTCGCTTCCGCCACATTATCTACAACTTCGGTGATCTGGGCAGACGCTTGGCTCATGTTGCTCGCAAGTTCATTGAACTTGCCGCCGTAGGCGATAAGTTCGTCGCCCATGCCGCGAAAGCCCGTGAAGTCGGCGCGTACCGATTTTTTATAAGCATCGATCAAAGCGCCCATTTCCTCAAATTCATCGCGCGAGGAGAGCACGAGATCCGCCGAGAAGCGATGCTCGGCAATAGAGGTAAGTTCCCGCCGCAGCAGACGAAGCGGCGAGAGCAGAACGCCCGCCGCAGCGCCTGTCACAGCGCCCATGAGGACGGGGAACAAAAACACCATAGACGGCGCTCCGAAAAGCCAGAAAAGCGCGCTGAAAAAAAGAGCCGCAGCAAAAGAAACGAACGCAAATTTTACCGATAAAGATCGCGCCAAAACGCCTAAGAGGCAGTTGAGCGCAAAGCGCCTCTTCTCCAAGATGCGCTCTTTGAAGTGGAGGCGCAGACGCACCACGCCGTTTCCTTCCTCCACGACCTTGACCTCGACAGGCTCCTTAAAGTAGTCGATCGCCCCTTTCAATAAGCCGCGAAAATACGAACTGAGATTGCGCTTCGACTTATACAGCAGCTCCGCCTCATGCTCAGAGAGCGGCGTCATCTTCAAGAGCGGCGGATTCGCTCCCGGAATCTTTCGGACGATTTCCACATGCACATTGTAGATCGAGGCGAGGAACGTATAGATGTTCTTGCCTTCGAAAAAGGACGGATAAACAGATGCGAAGGTCAGAATATTGTCGCGTCCCACTTCGTGCCAAATGGCATCCGACGTCTGCCCCATATTCTTTGCCAAAGTATCGAAGAAGGTGCGGACCTCCGTATCTGCCACATCCTCCAAAGGCGTAAAAATACGCCCCGCCGACCAACCAGCCGCCTGACACGCCGCACGGACAGCCGTATCGCCCCAAAGCTTCTGCGCCGTGTCCATCCACGTCGCCACAACAGTTCCTTTCATAAACACTCCTATTCTATCAATCCTCGCAGGTCATTTCCGCTCCCTCTTTCGCTGCGTTTATGCTATACTGGCAATAATGCAGCGAAAGGGAGGTATTTTATGCCCATGCTTTTCAAAAACTTACGCCGTCACTTTCTTTCCCGCGAATTTCTGCTCTTTCTCGCCGTCGGCTGTCTCAACACGTTCAACGGCAGCCTGCTGGCGAGCGCCTTAGAACATTTCCTCGATACGAATTTCGCGTTCAACATCGGCTACATCCTCGCGAACCTCATCGCCTACGCACTGAACAGCCGCTTGATCTTCCACGAGCCGCTCGCCCTTGAAAAATGCCTGAAGTTCGCTGTTTCCTACATCCCGAACTATTTGATTCAGAACGTCATCGTCTTTATTTTCTACAATCAGCTCGGTTTTCCGAGCCTTGCAGCGTTTATCATCGCCGCCGTCCTCGGCGTGCCTGTGACATTCCTCGCCGTGAAGCTCTTCGCCTTCGGCAGAGCATGAGTCGATTGTCTCATTTCTCCGTATACCAACGGAAGATCGCCTGCGTACCGCAGTCGTCCATGCCGCGCACTGAAAGCTCGTCATAGAGCTTCTTCGAGAGCTTCAGTCCCGGCAGGTCAAGCCCCATTTCCTCCGCCGATTCGATGGCGATGCGCATGTCTTTGAGGAAATGCTTGATGAAGAATCCCGGCGACCAGTCGCCTGCCAGCATCTTCGGCGCGAGGTTCGTGAGCGACCACGAGCCGGCTGCACCGGCGGCGATCGTCTGCTGCACAGCCTCGGCGTCCAGTCCGCTCTTTTTCGCATACGCCATCGCTTCAGCGACACCGAGCATGTTCGAGGCGATGGCGATCTGGTTGCTCATCTTGACGAACTGCCCGCTGCCTGCCGCACCGAAATAGCGCACATTTTTTCCCACGGCGGCGAAGATGTCACGATACCTCTCAAACGCCTCTTTTTCACCGCCGACCATGATGGCGAGCGACGCATCACGCGCACCGATGTCGCCGCCGGAAACGGGCGCATCAAGCGCATCGACGCCCTTCTCTTTCGCAGCGGCGAAAATTTTCTTCGCGAGCGCGGGGCTCGACGTCGTCATGTCGATGACCGCGCCGCCCTTTTTCACAGACAAGACGCCTGCCGCACCGAGGTAGATCTCCTCAACGTCCTTCGGATAGCCGACGATGGAGATGACGACGTCCGCTTCCTTCGAAAGCTCTGCGGGCGAAGACGCCCAGCACGCGCCCGCATCGAGAAGCGCCTGCGCCTTTTTCTTCGTGCGCGTGTAGACGCTGACGGGATATCCTGCCCGCATAAGATTTCTCGCCATGCTGCTTCCCATGACGCCTGTACCGATAAAGCCGATACGCTCTCTATCCATGATCTTGCCTCCTTGGATATTTTTTCCTATTTTCTATAAATGTGCAAATCCCCGCCGCTTGCCGCGATCTGCGAAGCGTCGGGGGGCTCTCTCTTCATGGACGAAAATAGGGGCTTCGTCCGCGCTGCGCCTTGGGTCGTCCGATGACTTCCGCAAGTACAGCCGCCTGCAGCATGGCAGCGGGGGTAAAGTCGAGCGCCAAAGCGCCCGAAGCAGCCGGCTCCCGCTGCGGCTGCTCCATTTCTTGCCGCTGCACGGCTTTATGCGGCGGCGCATCGACTCCATCTATCGCAAGAGAAGCCGCCGTGTGGACAGCAACCGCCGCTCGCGGTGCGCTCGGCTCCTCGCTCGCCGCTTCCTGCGCGGAAAAGAAGCGGCGCAGCAAAGCCTGCATCTCATCCGACGGCGCGGCTCCCTGCGTTTCTGTCGCCGTTTCCCGCAAATCGACGGGCGGTTCGAGCGCTTCGGACTGCCTTTTCTGCCGCGCCTTGCGCTTCTTCTTGTCGAGCAAATTCGTGACGAGGAGAAATATGACGAATAGGATGATACCCGTGACGCTCATACCGTCTGTCTCCTTCCCTTTTCCGTCTTACTTCGCCGGATGCGACGGGTTTGCACCCGCCTCGCTGATCGCCGTCCGCATGTCGGTGTCCGCCTGCACATTGCGCAGGTTGTAATAGTCCATGACGCCGAGATTGCCGCTCTTCAAGGCTTCTGCCATCGCGTGCGGCACTTCTGCCTGCGCCTCGACGACCTTCGCTTCCATCTCCTGCGTGTAAGCCTTCATTTCCTGCTCCTTGGCGACCGCCATAGCGCGGCGCTCCTCCGCCTTTGCCTGCGCGATGCGCTTATCGGCTTCGGCTTGGTCGGTCTGCAGTTCCGCGCCGATGTTGCGCCCGACATCGACATCGGCGATGTCGATGGAAAGGATCTCAAACGCCGTTCCTGCGTCAAGCCCCTTGCCAAGTACGGTCTTGGAGATGACGTCGGGATTCGCAAGGACTTCGCCGTGGCTCGCCGAGGAGCCGACCGTCGTGACGATACCCTCGCCGACGCGGGCGATGATCGTCGGCTCACCCGCGCCGCCGACGAGGCGATCGATGTTGGCGCGCACAGTCACACGCGCCTTGATCTTCAACTCGATGCCGTTCATAGCGACGGCGGAGACGATCGGCGTCTCTATGACCTTGGGATTGACGCTCATCTGCACAGCGTCGAGCACGTCGCGCCCTGCAAGGTCAATGGCGGCGGAGCGCTCGAACGGCAGGGGAATCTGCGCACGGTGCGCCGCGATCAGCGCATCGACGACCTTATCGACGTTGCCGCCCGCCAAATAGTGCGCTTCGAGCTGATTGACCTGCACGTTCAGCCCCGCCTTGTTCGCCTTGATGAGCGGCATGACGATCTTGCCGGGCGGCACACGGCGCATACGCATACCGATGAGCGTGATGATATTCACGGGCACATTCGCCGCAATCGCCGAAATCCAAAGACCAATGGGAACAAAGTGCAGAAAAACCATGACGACAACAACGGCGATGACAAAGAGAAATGCCAATGCGATAACGCCTTCCATGAAGAACCCCTCCCGTAAAAATTCCAATCAAACCTTTTCACAGACACGGCGCACGACGATGCGGCTGCCATGCACCTCTGCCACATAGACGCGCTCGCCCTTCTCGATGTAAGCGCCCTCGGAAACGACGTCAACGGACACGCCGTCGATGAGGATAGAGCCAGCCGGACGCACATCGGTCAGCACGGTCGCTTCCCTTCCTACGAGATCCGTGCGCTCTGCCGCGCTCACATAACCGCCTGCACTCGTCGAAGCATCATGCAGCACGACCCTCTTCCAAAGGCGGCTCTCGGGCAAAAACCGCACGAGCAAAAGAAATGAGACGAGCGCGATCGCAGCTGCCGCAAAAAGTGCATAGAGCGCATTGACGTCGCCGCCGAGCGCGAGGACGACGCTGTATAGCATCGCCGCAACGCCGAGCGCCCCTAAAACGCCTGTAGCGGGTAAGAGCGCCTCTGCCACGATCAGCAGGACGCCGACAAGAAAGACGGCAACCTCATATAGACTCACAAGCCCTTTGACGTACTGGCTGCTGAAAAACACGCCCGCCGCCGCAAGACCGAGCAAAACGCCGAACCCCGTGCCGCCCGTCTTGATCTCCACAAGTACGGCGAGAAAAATCACAGCGACAAGCAGGACCTGCAAAAGAGGCATCGTTCCGACGAATTCCATACGATCACATCCTTCCTCAGCCTTTCCTACCTCTGCCTTTCCTAATATATATTCCATAGAAAAAGGCGAAACCCTGCCTGCAATCGTTAAAATTACAGGAGAGAATACCCATGACGCTATAGACTTTTCTCTTTAAGGAATGATTTGCCTTTCACGCCCCTGCGGGCGTATAATTGCAGCAAAGACGGTTTCCCTCAGAAAATATTTGGGGAGGTTTTCACGCTATGGAGATTTCCGCAGAGCAGCTTGCGATCATGCTCTCGACCATCGCACTCGTCATCGCCGTCGGGCTTTACGCTGCGCGTTCCATTCACTCGGCGGAAGGCTTCAGCCTCAACGGGCGCAGTGCAGGTGCGCCGCTCGTCGCGGGTACGATCGCCGGTACCTGCGTCGGCGGCGGCGCGACGGTCGGCACGGCGCAGCTCGCCTTCTCCCTCGGACTTTCCGCTTGGTGGTTCACACTCGGCACGGGGATCGCCCTGATCCTCATGGGACTTTTCTACGCCGGTCCCTTGCGGCGCACCGCGCTTGAGACGATCCCGCAGTTTCTCGGCATCTGTTACGGCAAGCCCGCAGGCGTCTTTTCGAGTCTCGTATCTTCCATCGGCATCTTCTTCAGCGCCGTCGCCAGCACGCTGCCGGGACTTCATCTCATCGCCGCCGTTTTTGGCGTCGGTCACGGCAAAGCGGCGCTTTTTCTCGTCGTACTCGTCGCCGGATACGTTTTCTTCGGCGGCATGAAAAGCGCCGGCGTCGGCGGCGTCTTGAAAATGCTCATCCTGTGGCTGAGTCTTTGCTTCGCGGGGATCGCCGCATGGCAAGGTCTGCCCGAGGTCACGGTGAACACACCGCTGAAAGAGGGGACACTGAGCCTTATGAGCGCTGGTGCAGAAAGCATCGCCGCAGGGCTCCTCTCTCTCATCGTCGGTATCCTATCCACACAATCCTACATCCAAGCCATCTTCTCCGCCGCCAACCCGCGCACGGCTGCTGTCGGCGCCTTTACCGCCGCGCTCATCGTCATTCCCGTCGGTCTGCCTTGCTCCATCATCGGCGTCTACATGCACGCGGCAGCGCCCGACATCGCGCCCATCCTCGCACTGCCCGCCTACCTCTTTACACATGCAGGCGTTTTCATCGGCAGCGTCGCTATGGGCGGCATCGTACTTTCCCTCGTCGGCAGCATCGGCGGTCTTTCGCTCGGTATTGGAACCATGCTCTCACACGACGTATTCGCGCCATTTTTCGCCGTGACGCGCGAAAAGCGGCTGCTTCTCCTGCACCGTCTCACCGTGCTTCTCGTGATGGGACTTGCCGCCCTCTTCGCACTTTTTACCATCGACAGCGAAGTACTCGTCTGGAACTACCTGTCTATGGCACTTCGCGGCGGCGGCATCTTCCTGCCGCTGACAGCGGCGGTATTCCTGCCCGGGCGCCTCTCGCCGCGCCGCGCCGTCGCTTCCATGCTTCTCTCGACGGCAGTTGCTGCAGCGGCAATCGTATGCAAAAGCTCCATACACCCGCTCTTCATCGGCCTCATCACGAGCGCCGCGCTCATCTTGCCAAAACTTTGCAAAAAACCACCGAAAAACAACGGAGGGATCCTCTCATGACAAAGACAAACACGACAGCAACAGAACTGATCGACTTCATCACCTGCGCCGTATCGCCCTTCCATGTCGTCGAAAAAAGCGCAGAACGACTAGAACGCGCGGGCTTCCAAGAGCTGCATCCCGCCGCCGCATGGCGGCTTTTTCCCGGCGGACGCTACTTCGTCAAAGTCTACGGCTCGACGCTCCTCGCTTTCACCCTCGGTGAAAAATCTCTCGCAGGCTGCGGCGCACCGCTTCGCATGGCAGCGGCGCACACGGACTTCCCATGCTTTCGCCTGAAACCCGCCGCAGGCATAGCAAGCGACGGCTATGGCAGCTTGAACGTCGAGCCATACGGCGGTCTCATTCTGCGCACATGGCTCGACCGCCCGCTCTCCCTTGCAGGCAAAGTCATGCTGCGCGGCAGCGACGCCTTTCATCCCGAAGAGAAGCTCGTCGATTTTCCAAAACCGCTCATGACGATTCCGAGCCTTGCCATCCACATGGACCGCGAGGTCAACAAAAGCGGCGCCCTGAACGCCCAGAAGGACATGCTGCCGCTCGCCGCCCTCGTCGGTGCGGAAGCGGCAAAAAGCGATTTCTTCCTCCCGTGGCTTGCCGCCTCCTGCGGCGTGGAACCGACGGCAATCCTCTCCTACGATCTCAGCGCCTATCCATGCGAGACAGGCTGCACCTTCGGTATGGACGACGCATTCATCTCATCCCCCCGGCTCGACAACCTCACATCCGTTCTCGCCTGCCTCAAGGGCATCGAAGAAACACGTCCCGACGAAGGGCTTCGCCTCATCGCACTTTTCGACAACGAAGAAGTCGGCAGCCGCACGAAGCAAGGCGCAGGCTCCACCGTACTCAGCGACGTGCTCCGCCGCATCTATCAAGAACGCACGGACGAAAGCGACGCTCTCATCCGCGCACTCGCCGAAGGCTTCCTGCTCTCCGTCGATGTAGCGCACGCCGTACATCCTTCGCACGCGGCAAAGAGCGACCCAAACGTGCGTCCGACGCTCGGCGCAGGCGTCGTCTTGAAGCAGGCGGCATCACAAAGCTATGCGGGCGACGCCGAAGCCGTCGCCATCGTGCGGGCGCTTGCCGAAGAGCACGCGATCCCCTGGCAGCGCTTCGTGAACCGCGCCGACAGCCGCGGCGGCTCCACACTCGGCGCCATCGCCTCATCCTTCGTTCCTGTGCGCACGATGGACATCGGCGCACCGCTGCTCGCCATGCACTCCGCAAGGGAAACGATGGGCTGCGCCGATCAAGATGCACTGGAACGGCTTCTGAAAGTATTCCTCGCCTAAAAATCTGCACGCAGTCTCACAAAATGCAACGCACCCCCGAAAATCCATCTCGGACTTTCGGGGGTGCGTTTTAAGAAATCACAGATCAAGTCAAACGCCTATCTTCACAAACCTCTGCGACTTCCTTTTAACAGCGTTCCTCAAATGCCAAGCCCTCGTTCCAAATACTTTCTTTGCAGCAAAAAAATACATCGCACCAGCTGATTCTGCTGTCTCTTGTCGAGGTACTTGGCAAAATGTGCGCCGATATGATAAACGGGCGTTGCAAGCGCTGTACGGTCGATCGAGCGCATGACAACGGCTGTCGTATGAAGTTCGCCGACAGCCGGCAGATCCGGTATGGAGATCTCGATTTCCATACCATCTTCCAACGGCTCCTTCCAAACGAAGGACACACCGTTGCCACTGAGATCGACGAGCGTCGTCTCCTTCGGCTTATTTTTGCCGCCGTAAAGATTCGACAGCGTTACCTGCATGGGAAACGGCGCGGGCACGCGCACAAAATCGCGCTTCTGCTGACGTTCGACCTCAGTGGGAAGCTCCATGTACCAGATGCGATCGGGCAGCGGACTGCTCGCACAAAACGCAGACTCGAATCGGTAGGTGCACTTCTCGCTCGGCATGGCGCAGCGAAAATGCGCGTTCGTCTCCGGACCATGCGCATATTCTGCGTCCGTCATCTGCATCTCGACGACGAGACGATCCACCGACATCTCTTTGAGCCTTCCCACGCGCGTTTTCTTTCCGTTCTCCTGCAAAAAATAAATTTTCTCCTCTAAGACAAGCGCTTCTTCCGGCGCAAAGCGCTCTGCCGTCCCATTCTCTGTCGTCATATTCCCTCTGCTTTCTGCAATATCCATTCCATTCCATCATTTCTGCAAAACCACCTCGTCGGCAAGGCTGCCGTCAGGCAGAAAACACTGGAAGCGCAGCTGCCCTGCGGACGCCTCAAGCGTCATATAATTGCCGCGTTCGGGCTGCGCGAGCATCTTCTTGTCAAAGCGCATATTCTGCGGCACATCATAGTAGCAGTTGCCGCAGTTGCCTGTGTCGATGTAAAAAGGACCATCCTCGCTCGGCGCAAAGTGCAGAATATGCCCGAGCCGCCGATATGTATGCTGATGCGCCGTCAAGACGACGTCGGGACGCAGCTCGTCGAAGATCGGCATCAGCGCCCGCCCCGTCGCACTGATATCGCCCGTGACAGGATCGCTCCCATCAGGATAATCGTACTCGATGATATCCTTGTGCATCAAAACGATCTTCCACTTCTTGCGGCTCGCCGCCAGATCATGGCGCAGCCATGCAGCCTGCTCCTCGAAAAGTCCAGCCCGCAGCGCATCGACTTCTTCCCACTGCGTATTGAGCGCAGCAAAGTGGCACACTCCCCAGTCGAACGAATAATACCAGCCCGAAAAATGCAGACTGCCGTTCCCCGGTACAGGAAAATAGCCGAGCCAGCCCAAAGGCAAGCGGCACTGCCAGTTGAGATCATACGCCTCATGATTGCCCATCAAAGGCGCACACGGCAGGCGGGCGATGATCTTCGCCGCCCCCTCAAACCACTGCCGCCATTGGTAGGCAGCCTCGCCATTGTCGACAAGATCCCCCATCATGATGAAAAAGCCGGCGTCCGACTGCTGCTGCGCCGCCTTCTCCGCCGCATTTCGCCATGTGCGATAGCCGTCCGAACACTGCGAATCAGGAAATATCAACGCCTTGAACGTACCATCCGCCGCCGTCTGAAGCGAGAACCACGGCGACGCCGTATCGCCCGTGCGCAGGCGATACTCGTACGAAGTATCGGGAGCAAGCCCTGTCAAAAGAGCCTCATGCGAAAAAAGCCGCTCGCCGCCGTCGACGAAAACCTTCTCACGCGCAGCAAACGAAGAAACATCCGCCGCACCCGCACACCGCAGATCGACGACAGCCTCCGGCTCGCTCACGGCAGACTCCCAAGCGATCATGCGCGAAGTCCGACTATCCTCCGTGATGATCTGACGCACAAAAAACGCATCCAGACCATCGGCGGCAAACACCCGCCGCCATGATGCAGGAAAAAGACCGAAAAGCCCCAGTGCAGCAACAGTCCTTGATGATATGTTCAAAAACCTGCGGCGCGAAATAACGAACGCTTCAGACATCATTGCACAAACTTCCATCGTACAGCGCCTCATACGCCTCCTGCGCACGCGCTGCAAAAATTTTGCGCACAGCATCGTTTTCGCCGATACCCCGAAGAATCGTCTGCACGACGAATCCCTCCCGTTCCAAAACAGCCTTATGCGAGTCCGGCGCGTCGCCTGCCATATCATTCGTCGCATGATCGCCTGCCACAAGCATCAGCGGCACGAGCGTGACCTTTTTTATACACGCCTTTTTCAGTTTCGGCAGAACATCATCCAAATGCGGCCGTCCCTCTACACTGTAGATATAGATGCGATGCTGTCCCTGCTGCTCCAAGCGTTCCTGCATAACGGTGTAATAAGCATTTGCCGGATGCGGCGTGCCATGAACCATGAGGAGTACGGCTTCATCCGCAGCACATGGCGGCAGATCTTTGGCGACAGCAGTCATGACATCGGCGACATCGTCGCGCTTTTCCTCCTGCCCCTGCCAATACACGAGCGGCGTGCCGAGCGTCATCCTGTAAAACCATGTGCGGCACTCCTCGAACACCTCGCGCTTATACGCATACTCGATGCCCGGGATGATGTCGAGAGAAACGAGCGCCACGCGCGTATATCCATCATCCTTGAGTTTTTGCAGCGCTTCTTCAGGCGTCGGGTAGGAAATCCCCTCGTTCGCCTTGACACGCTCGATGACGATGTGCGAAGTGAACGCGAGCATCACTTTGGCATTCGGATGCTCGCGCCGTATCTCTTCCACCACAGCAAGGATCGTCTTTTCACGTGTCTCCTTAAAGGTCGTGCCAAAACTCATGACAAGAATGGCATCGCGCTCTTCACGCTTAAAGAGCGCCGCATTCTCCGCGGCAAGTACGCCAAGACTTGCCGCTCTTCTCAACGCCCTGCCTGCCGTCTTGACCTCATCATGGAGCTTGTAACCCGTATGTGCCATATATGTATCGCCTCTTTCCTGCATCATTAACTTAACCTCATACAAAATATTCTGCCTCAGGACAAAACCTTGACAAAGCGCACAGCGTCCTTTATAATTTCTTTATTGCGCATGATACACTTTGCATGTGCGATTTTCGGGGCATGGCTCAGTTTGGTAGAGCACCTGGCTTGGGACCAGGGGGTCGCAGGTTCAAATCCTGCTGCTCCGACCATCGCGTCAGTAGCTCAGTCGGATAGAGCAACGGCCTTCTAAGCCGTGGGTCGGGGGTTCGAATCCCTCCTGTCGCACCAGACATGTACGGGGCTTGGCATTTTATGCCAAGCCCTTTTTATTTTACTAAAGGCAGCGCACAATGTCCACGAGCGAGCGTTTGTTCGTGCAGTTTACTCTTCCTGCGCCGCTTGATTCTTCGTTTCCTGTGTTCGCTTCTCTATATGCCTTATGAGTTCGATCGCGCCAAGCCCCAATCCCAATCGCTGAGAAATCTCTTCGACGCTCAGCCCTTGACGCAAAAAGGCGCGGATCTGCTCCTGCTGTTGCTTCAAAACCGCATGGGAAGACGCCTCGTTTCCTTCTTCGATCTCATCTTCCGATGCAAAAGTCAGCGAATCTTCTTCGGACGGCTCATCTTCTGCCTCTTCATCTTCCGACAAGACATCCTCCGTGCGCTCCTCGTCGTCCGGCGCAACATCCTCTCCTTCCTCTTCGCCTTCTTCTTCGTATGCCGCATATTCGATCTCGTCCGCATCCGGATATTCGTACGCTTCAGCCACCTCTTCTTCCTCAGTCTCAGCATACGAATCGACAGACATCGATGCGTGCGCGGCATCGAACGAAGTCTTCGCCAAACCTTCCACCCGCGCCGCAGCGCGATCATAGTCCGCAGCCTTTTCTGCATCCGGCGACGTCCACTCTTCCGGATACAGCTGCAAGTCAATAGAGCCGCCTACCGTTCTTCCTGTCATCTGTTCCATGAGAGCAGCATGGAAATTCGTCGCTTCCTCCACCGGAGACGTCGCCGAAGACATGGGAGCAGCCGCCCCAACCGTCTGCTGCGATGCTAGAGAGGCGTTCATCTGGTGCGCAGTGCGCGACTGCGCCGCCGAAGTCGTTTGTTGAGCTGCTGCGGGGGGCGCAGCAGCGAAATTCATCTGCGCTGGAAGAGCGCCGAGCTGTGCGCCATAGACCTTTTCCCATTGCGCCAAAGCATTCAGACGTTCATCGAGCGCCGCTTTCTGTGCATTCGCCTCTGCCAAAAGCCTCTCCAAGCGTTCGACATGAATCTGCATCCTGCCGATGACGGCGTCACCCGAGCGCTCGATCTCATAGCGCAGGCGACTGGCAGAAACCTCCACCGATTCTTGTTCCTTCCCTTTCCCCTTATGCAAAAGCCGCCGCATGACGAGGACGAGCACCGCCCCCAAAACGATCAAAGCGCCCAAAATTTCCGTGATCACTTCTCGCAGCTCCCCTTATCTTTAAAAATATACATACGCTCTGCTCTCTTTAGAAATGGGGCTGCCGCATGAGCCTAATGCGGCTATGCGACAGCCCCTTTAGCAGGAAGCGCGGATACATTCAGTCACCCATTTTCACACGTCCGGACAACTTCATTTTATCGGCGCTTCCTATAGGACACCTCTACAGCGATATATCAATGTTACGTCCGCGAAACACATCGACAGCCAGTCTCTCCGTCGGCGCCTCATCCTCATCCGCCTCATGGCGACCGCCTCGATCCCCGCGTCTGCCGCGTCCCTGCTTCTTACGGCGTTCAGGATCATCTTTGATACGCTCTTCCTCCGCTTGATCTTTCTTTCTGACCTGCGTTTGTTTCAACGCCGTTTCCTGCTTGTCGCGCACGGCTTGGAAATCCTGCTGCAGCGCGGACTGCTGGTTCATATTGTGCTGCACCTGCGTCGCTTCGGATGTGCGCGGTACGATCGCCTGCAAGCTCATTGGGGTTACATCCATGCGTTCCATCCGTCCTTTCCGAACAGTTCAAGCAAAAGAAATCACGAAAAAGGCAAAAAATCAATACGCACCTGTGCGGATCTGATCACCCTCGACACTCAAAGTGCAACGCTTCTCCTCGGAATGAATATTTTTGATAACATTGTTGATCTTGAGCTTCACGCCCGGATAAATCGTATCAGCGGCACGGATGCGGCCGCGTTTCATGCTCTGGATCTTTTCCTCAAGTTCGTCCATTTCCTCCACGAGACTCTCAAGGCGCTCCTCCACCTGGAAGCGAGCCTTCCCGAGCTGCGCAACCAACTCCTGCCGTTCGGGCGGCAGCTTGCTGAGGTCAACCTTGCCAAGCGTCGTAAGCGTCTTTTTGATATCATCGAGCTTCTTCTTCGTATCACCATATTCCTGACAAACACTCTTGTATTGACGCTGCACCATAGGATTGATACCGACTTCGAGCTTCGTCGCGACATTCGCAGGGTTTCCGATCTGCGTCGCCTCAATTTCTTCGCCGGCAAAGGTCGAACCGCCCATGATCTGCCCGCGTTTTCCAAGTACCGTGACTTTTCTGCCCGCCCGCACTTGAGAATTCAAGACAACGTCTGCAATCGCGACATCCTTGCCCGCTTCGATCTCGGCATTTTCAGCAAAAAACGCGGTAAGCGTCTCCTTCGCCTTGACAAAACCGCGATTCATGCCTTGAATGCCGCCCTTGATGAAGATATTGCGCCCCTCAACCTCAGCGCCCGAAACGATGCCGCCAACCTCGATATCACCTGTCGCTTTGACGACGAAGCCCGCCTGCACACTGCCCTGAACAGCAACGGCGCCGGTAAACTCAATATTTCCCGTACCAACGCCCACATCTTCCTTGATCACAAGACGCGGATCAACGCCGATGATTTTGCCCGTATCAACGATCTGTCCGTCAATATCGGCATAGAGAAAGTTCTCATCGCGAATCGAAGAATTTTTGCCCGCCTTGAACACCAGCGGCCGCCCCTTCTTCTGATTGATCTTGCCGCCGAGAACATTCATGCCGGGCGCGCCATCCGTCTGCAGGATCCTTTCAGCGAGGAGATCCCCCTGCTTTACCAGCACAAAGAGATTCATATCCTTGTAGTCTGCACGATCATATTGATCGGTCTTAGGACGCCCCTTGACGCCGAGATCGTAATTCTTCTTCAGATAGGCATCCTCGCCATGCTGCGGCTCCTGCCCGAGCGCCGCCTCGAAATCCTGCCCATCCTTTGCCCCTTGCTCGATCGCTTTCTCATCGAAGCCGAAGACAACGCCTTTGTCCTGAAGCGCCTTCTTAATCATCTCCGGCGTCGGATAAACGTCGGAATCCGTATGGTCGAAACCAACCGTCGCCACCATCTTGTCCGAGCTGATATGGATGTTGATCTTACTGTAGACCGGCCTGTCTCCGTCAGCCGCAGACGCTCCCATTGCATTATCGCTCATGCCCTATGTGCCTCCTTTGTGCCTCATTCCATGAGACTCGTTTTCCACCTAGCCAAAAAGCCCCTGAGCCGAAAGACCGCTTTCGTATGGAGCTGAGAAATTCTCGCCTCCGAAAGATGCAGAATCAAGCTGATTTCCTTCAAAGTGAGTTCTTCATAATAATAGAGTGAAACAACCGTGCGCTCCTTTTCAGGCAGCTGGTCAATCGCTTTCGCCAAAGTATCACGCAGTTCATTCTTCTCAGCATTTTCTTCGGGATCAATCGTTTGTGAAGACGGTGATTCCGTTCGCACATACTCTTCCAGCGGAATGACCGTTGCAATATTTGTCTGTGAAACGAGATCGTGCAATTCCTTTTTCGATATTTTGAGTTCATCGGCAAGCTCATCGTCAGTTGCCGAACGCCCCAAGCGCCCTTCCAAATTCGTCACAGCCTGCTCATACCGCCGAATCTTTTGCCTTTTCGATACCGGTATCCAATCCATCGTGCGCAAATAGTCGAGCATGGCGCCGCGAATGCGCACGCCGCCATACGTTTCAAACTTATTGCCGCGCTCAACATCGTATCGCTCAATCGCATCAAGCAAACCAAAAAAGCCGCTCGAAACGAGATCATCACGATCAACATGCGCAGGCAAACCGACGACAACACGTCCTGCAATAATATTGACGAGCGGCAAATACTTTTCGACAAGCCTGTCACGAACTTCCGGTGAGCGCGTCTCGCGATAAAGCGACCAAAGCGTTTGGATTTCTGCGGAGGGGGGGTCTGCTTTTTTCATCAATCAAGCCGCCTCCTCGTCTAGTCATTCTCCCTGTGGGGCAGCAACGACAGGCTCTTCCGTGATCGCCGATTCCAAATCCTGCTCCGAGCCTTCCGATTGCATATCTGCCGTTTCCCCATCTTCTGCGACATCTGCCGTATCTCCTACCTCATCTGTATCATTCGTCGTAGATGGCGGTTTTCCCTCTTTCACAGCTGAAATATCCGTTTCAGCCGTTCGTGCAAAAAGAGCTGGAAACTGCTTCTCCATGAGGAATGTGACGAGAAATACGAGAGCAGTAACAACGAGAAATACCGCAAAGCTCCTCCCCGCAACCGTCGAAAACCGCGCACCTGCGGAAACGGCGCTCAAGACGGCAAGAAAGGCTGCTATGACGCCCGAGACAAGCGCTGTTCCAATCTTAAACAAAGTCCCTTCCCCCGTTAAATGATTTTTTCACCACGGTCGATCGTCTTGACCTTGTAATCGCCCGTTGTCAAGTCAATCTGCACCGTGCGTCCGTAGGTTCCGCCCGTATCTTCAGCAATGATCCGTATACCTTCCTTAGCCAGCGCTTTTTTGGCAGCTTCGGCATTCCTAAGCCCCACGCGCATGACATCGGATGCATTGGCGAACGAAAACATCTGTGCACCGCCTGCAATCTTCGCGACGAGCCTGCTCTTCACCGCACCGAGCTTCAAGACCTCCCCGAGCATTAAAGGTACGCCTGTATCGGCAAACTTTGCATGATTCTCGTGCGCTCTCGCCTGCGTACTGTCGGGCAGCATGATATGGAGAAGTCCGCCAACTTTTGTCTGAGGATCGTAGAGGGATATGCCGATACACGATCCAAGACCATAGCTGATGATCTGCTGCGGAGCCTTACCGACTTTGTAATCCGCGATTCCTACGCGTAACATATCAGCCATATCATCCAACCCCCACTGCCGAAAGAATCATTTCCATGGAGCCTGGATCCGGCACGAGGAAGAAGTGTCCGCGAAGCTCATCATCCTCCGCAAGGAACTCCGTCTCAATGACCATGGCATGATCCCCCATCTGTCCGAGCTGCACGAGCACGACATTCAAAATCGCACCTGCCATATCCATAGCAAGCGCCGGTATGGAGGGGATCAATGAGAGGTTCGTGAAACTATAAAGCGCGTTGAGATAGGCGCCCGCTAAAATATTGCCGATTTCCATTAAGGCAGATTCCGCCATCATATCAAGATGCGTCGTCTCCCCCGCTTCCTTGCCCATAAGAGCATCCACGAGGTAGAAAGCGCTGTCTTGCGGCATGAGAAACAGGATATTGCTCGGCGCCTTGCCGTAAACACGCAGAAAAACGCCGACGACGATCGTTTCCGGACCACCGACGAGGTCGGGAACTTCGTCGAGCGGAACGACCGAAACCTTCGGCACATTCATATCAATGCGGCGATTGATGAGCTGCGACAAAGCTGTCGCAGAATTTCCGGCGCCGACATTTCCTATTTCCCGCAGCACATCGAGCTGCACAGGAGAGAGGTCAATAATATCTTCCGTCATAGCTGCACCCTCTAGCATACTGGCATGATCCGATAGAAATATCCTTCTCCTGTCCTGCCGGACAGGAGAAGGTCGTAAAATCTTATTTCATATCTTCCGGCAAATCGACGATTTCATCGAGATTCAGCATGATGATCAGACGCGCATCAATGTTGCCGATGCTGCTGACAAAACGATTGCTCGTGTTGTCGCTGACATCCTTCGCGGCATTGATATCACGTCCGGAAATAGTCAGCACCTCAGTCACGGCATCGACAATCATACCGATGGAAAACTCGCCAATCTTCATGATGACGATGCGCGTTGCCTCCGTGTAGGGAGCATCTTCAAGACCGATGCGGCGCTTGAGGTCAATGACCGGCAGCACACTGCCGCGCAGATTGATGACGCCCTTGATATAGTCCGGCGCGAAAGGCACGCGTGTGATATCTGTCAAAACTTTGATTTCCTGCACATTGAGGATGTTTACGCCATACTCTTCTTTCAAGAGCTTGAATGCAGCGACCTGAACATCTTCCATAATTGCCTTTTTTTCCTTAGCCATGTCTAAATCCTCCCCCTTACTGCTGCACGACCGTGCCTACATCCAAAATCAAGGCGACACGGCCATCTCCGAGCACAGTCGCTCCAGAGAAGATCTTGAGTCCGGAAAGGAGTTTTCCGAGCGTCTTGATGACGATTTCCTGCTGACCGATGAGATTGTCGACGACAATACCAGCCTTACGCTCACCGACATAAACGACGACGACAAAGATATCGTCATTGTCTTCTTCTTTCGTACGCGGCACTTGGAGTGCATTGCTGAGATTGATGATCGGAATGATTTGACCGCGCAGCACGATAACCGCCTGATTCTGCACCGTCTTGATGTCATCGGGATGAATGTTGATCGTACTGTCGATGGAACCGAGCGGAATCGCATACATCTCTTCCTGCACGCGCACGAGAAGCGCCTGGATGATAGCGAGCGTCAGCGGCAGCTTGATCTTGAATACAGAGCCTTCATCGATCTTCGTTTCAACATCGACGTGACCGCCCAAGGATTCGATCTTGCTGCGCACAACGTCCATGCCAACGCCGCGACCGGAGATATCCGTAATTTGCTCCGCCGTTGAGAAACCCGGTGCAAAGATGATGCGTACGGCGTCCGCATCAGACATCGTATCAACCTCATCCTGTGTGTAAATGCCTTTTTCCACAGCCTTGGCACGAATCTTATCGGCATCAATGCCCGCACCGTCGTCCGTGACCATAATGACAACATTGTTTCCTTCATGTCGCGCGATAAGACCAACCTCGCCCGTGCGCGGCTTGCCCTTCTTCTCGCGGTCATCGGGATGTTCGACGCCGTGGTCAAGCGAGTTCCGCAGAAGATGCATCAGCGGATCGCCGATCTCATCGATAACCGTACGGTCAAGTTCGGTTTCCTCACCCTCGACCGTAAGGTTAATGTCCTTGTTGAGTTCCTTTGCGATATCACGAACCATGCGTGGGAAACGATTGAACACTTGACTGACCGGAACCATTCGAACCTTCATGACGACATTCTGCAGATCCGTCGTCACTCGATCCATCTGTTCTAAGGTTTCCGTAAGTTCCGGCATACGATTCGTCGTGCCGATCTGCTCAAGGCGCACCTTGTTGATGACAAGCTCACCGACAAGGTTCATGAGATTGTCGAGCTTTTCGATATCGACGCGCACGGACTGGCTCGCATGATGCTTCTTCTCAGCAGCCGGCGCCGGCTTCGCCGGAGCCTTCGCTGCGGGTTTTGCCGCAGGTTTGGCAGCGGGCTTTGCCGCAGGAACCGGTGTCGGCGCAGGTGCAGCAGGCGGCGCTTCAGCGGGAGCAGCGGCGGCCGCAGGCTTTGCAGGAGCTGATGCCGGGGCTGCAAGGTTATCAGGATCGACCTGCTCGATCTTCACTTCTTCAAGTTCGGAGACAGGTGCAAGTGCATCGGATATTGCATGTGCATCGGAAGTCGTCACAATCACGAGATCGAAATCGTGATCGAACTTCTCCGCTTCCAGCTCCTCTGCCGGGGGAACCGACTTGATGACGTCGCCAATCTCTTCGAGGGCATTCATGACCATGTATGTACGCGCTGCTTTCAAAAGGCATGTATCGGCGAGACGGATATGGATATGGAACACGTCCATGCCGCCCTGCTTCGCAGCCTTCATTGCATCTTTATCGTCCTCCGTGTAGTCCAGCGAGGATATCGGCGCAGCTTCTGCAGGCGCCTCAGCAGCTGTCGGAGCCGGCGGTTCTGCGACATCTGCCGTTGGCTGCGGCTCGCCTTTCGAAATGGACGAGAGTTTTTTCACGAGGTCAGAAACATCAACGAGATCCTCAGGATCGCCATTGCCGACGTTTTCGATCATTTCTTGCAGGGAGTCAAGGCACTTAAAGATCGTCTCAATGATGTCCTCCGTCACCTTGAGCTGATTGTTGCGGATAAGATCAAGAACGTCTTCCATCTCATGTGTAAGCTCAGCGATCTTATTGAACCCCATCGTCGCCGACATACCCTTCAATGTATGCGCGTTACGAAAAATCTCGTTGACGACGGACACCTCGTTCGGGTCATTTTCGAGGCTCAGCAGACCATCGTTCAAGGACTGCAGATGTTCGCGTGACTCGTCCAAAAACATGTCCATGTACTGATTTGTTTCCATTTCAAATCCCCCTGTTTGTTTTCTGCTGCCTCTAGGAACTACCGCTTAGTGCAGCATCACCTCAAAAGGCCCAGCAGCCTGTCAGTTTGCTCCGCAACCTTCGCCAAGAGCCTTGGTACCAGCCAGGCAGCACGCGAATCGCGAATCACTTGCATCATTCTTATATTCTTCGCCGCCACCGTCAAAAATCCTGCTTTTATTTATTCACGACCGGGACTGTCCGGGTGCAGGGCAATTTGACGGCGGAGTTCGCTAAAGACAAAATGGACGATTTTATTCATCGTTCCTCGATTAAGCTCAAGGAAGTGCGCCCCGATCTGCCAGCCGCGATCATTCGACGCAAGAGGCTGACAGCGTACAACGCGCGTCATGACGGACAATGTGCCGATGTTGGGGAAGTTCGTGAACACGATGGCCGCACGGCTGTTGATCTTGACATGGTGCGGCGCGATAAAGGAAACGCCGCCGCCGCTGACATCTGTGGTTCGCAGATTCATCAAGTCGCCCTCGCGACCTTCCGTATTGATAATCCGCACTTGGATGGGCAAACGCACCATTGCACGCACAAAACCGCGGTTCTGGTGACGCTCAACGACCTCGGGCTTCGTGATCTTCCAGACAGGAATCGGATCCCGCGCCTTTCCCCTGAATACAGAAAAAAAGCGGTAACGACACATCTCATCTACAGCAAGTCCATAGAGCTGTTCACCAACTGCCGGTATGACAGGACGACGTTTCTCATCCACAGGCATGGCAACAACCAATCGATCCGAAGTAATATCTTCTATACGGCTCGTATACTTTATATCGTCATCTTCGAGGTAAAACTCAACCCTCTGCCCAATTTTTAACACCTTTGCCGCATTGATCAAATCGCCGGCCATAACAGGCACCTCCCTATCATCGAGTGAAATCAAGAAAATATTGCAGGAATGATTTCCAGCCTTTTTTTACAGGAACCTTCTCCCCGTAGAGAATTGCTCGTGCAATCGCCTTGATACACTTCGCTGCAAGCGAGCTTGGATATGCTTCTAAGATCGGCTTTTGCTGCCGCACGGCTTGGATCATGTTGCGGTCCTCATAAATCGCACCAAGACAGCCGATATCCATGTGCAAGAACCGTTCTGCCGTTTTCTTAAGTTTTTCCGCCACTTCCAGGCTTTCCGCCTCATCGTAAACGCGATTGACGACGAGGCGCATGTTCGGTTTCGCGGCATACATACTGTACGCCTTCATAACGGCATAGGCATCGGTCAGCGCCGTCGGCTCAGGCGTCGTCACGAGAAGCACCTCGTCTGCCGCCAGAATGAAGTCGAGAACATTTCTGCCGATACCTGCCCCCGTATCTATGAGAATGATGTCCGCCATCTCGCCGCAGCCCGTGAGTTTTTCTTCCAGCAGGCTGCGTTCGGCAGGAGTGAATTCTCCTGCCTGCTCCATACCGGAGCCGCCTGAAATGTAGCGAATCCCATACGGTCCCTTGAGGATGACGTCATCAAGCACCACGTCATCATCCAGAAGATGCAGAAGATTGTACTTAGATGATGTTCCCAAGAGGACGTCGACGTTCGCCATGCCAAGGTCGGCATCAATGACAAGCACATTTTTTCCCTCAGCGATGAAAGCGAGCGCAAGATTTACCGTAAGATTTGATTTGCCAACGCCTCCCTTGCCGCTCGTGACGGCGATGATGCGTGCGCCTTCTTTGGGCAGAGGACGCGGCGCAGTCGGTGCGGCAGGCTCTGCACCTGCCGACGCATCCTTGCCGACGTCCGTGGCGGCGGGATCTTTTTTATTTTCTACGAGCTTTCGGAGACTCGCTGCCTGATCCTCCATACATCTACCTCAAAAAAAGTTCTGCAAGCTTTCCCGCCTCCGCCGATACAATGTCGTCCGGAACGCTCTGCCCATTGGTCAGATAGGAGAGCCGCATATCCTTTTTGCACAAAATATTCAAGATAATGCCAAGGCTCTTCGTTTCATCCGTCTTGGTGAAAATCACCTTGTCAGGCTTACATACGGAAAACTTATCCACGATATCTTTCGCGTCCTCATTCTTCGTCGTGGCGCTCAAGACGAGGTACTTTTCAATATTGGGATTGACGGCAAGAAAATCCTTGAGCTCCGCCATCTGGCGGCGATTATGCTGACTGCGCCCCGCCGTGTCGATGAGTATAAGCTGCTTCTGTCGGAACTTCTGTATGGCTTCTTTTAGCTCATCCGGCGTATATACGATGGCGATCGGCAGCCCTAAGATGTCGGCATACGTCTTGAGCTGCTCGACTGCTGAAATGCGGTAGGTATCTGCCGTGATGAATGCCGTGCTGATGCCTTTTTCCAACACACACTGCGCAGCGATCTTGGCGAGCGTCGTTGTCTTGCCGACCCCTGTCGGACCTAAAAGAGCTGCTATCTTGCGCTTGCGGCTCTTGAGTTCAAGACCGTCTGCCATCTGCATGTTGTCGGCGAGATACTTCGTCAGACCTTCAAGGGCAAGCGGCGTATCTTTGTCTGCCAAGATGGTTTCGGCGGGCAGCTGCAGCACGACATCCTCGATGATGTCCGGTTCGACATCCTGCTGTTTCAAGGCTTGCTGCAAAGACATTTCATCTTCCGGCGCCTTTTCCTTGCTGACGACCTGGACGAGCATCGCCTTCATCTGAAGAAGCTCGTTCTGCAAAGCCTCAATCGTTTCTTGTTGACGCTCTGCATCGCCTTTTTCAGGCAATCTCGTAGCGGATTCCTGCCTTTGGGCTGCATCCTCTTTCGACGCCTGCGCCGCCTTTTCATCCACAGGCTTCGCCCTGGGCGCTACGTCGGCTGTGGATGAAGATGCCGCCGCCTCATCAAGAGTATCCTTTTTCTCCGCAGCACGCAGCTTTCTTCGCTTGACAGTGGCAGCCCGTTTGCGCCGCGCCTTGCGTGCAGGCGGCTCAAGCGATTCGGCTTTTTCTGCGGCAGGAACGAGCGGCAGAAACGATTCCGCCGCCTGTTCCTGCGATGGAAACGCCGGAACAAACGGTTCTTTCCCAGCGGCAACAGGCGCTGTCACATCGGGCGCCGAATCGTATGCCTGCCGCTTCGCCTCAGCGACCGCCGCTTCCGTTCCTGCCGTCTTATAGCTTTTTGCTGCACTCTGCGAAAGACGCCTCTGCGGTTGGGCTGCAGCGGTCGCCTGCTGTACAGGCATCTGCATCTGCAAAGGATCTACGGCTGTCGCAACGGATGCAGAAACTGCTCTTGCCTGTCCGTCCTGCGGCACAGCAAGCGGCGTCATTGTCTCTCCCTGCACAGCTCGCGCCGCATGCCCCTGCGGCAGCGGCACCGCGCTCTTAGGCGACTCCTTTGGCGACGCCTCCTGCGCCTGCAGTTCAGCAAGCGTCGGGAGACGTTCTTCGCGTTTCTTGGGTGGGCGGCGCGGCACCTCGTCGAGAGCCGCCGTCACTTCAAAAATCTCCTTTGCGCCGTACCCAAGGATGCCGCCCTTCTTTATTTTTTTTGTATGCAGGATCACCGCGTCGTCGCCAAGCTCATCCTTCACCTGAGCCATAGCGTCTTTCATCGTGGCAGCCTGGAACACCTTGATGCGCAATTAAGTTCTCACCGTCCCAAGAATCTGAAGTTCGACCGTCTGCTCGATTTCCGCATGGGAAAGAACGACAAGCCCCTGCACGGAACGCTCAACAAGCTGGCGGAAATAGGTTCGCACCGCAGGACTTGTGAGTACGATCGGCTCATAGCCCATATTCGTGAGCTTAGGCAATTCCGCGTTGAGCGATGCCAGGAGACGCTGCATCGTATCTGGATCGAGACTCACATAAGAGCCGTGCTCGGTACGCTGCACGGCGCCCGCTATATGATTTTCCAGCCCGGGATCGAGCGTGATGCAAGGCAAGACATTGTTCTGAACATACTGCTGTGAAATCTGGCGTGCAAGTGCATGGCGCACATACTCGGTGAGGATATCCGTATCCTTCGTCGCACGTCCATAATCGGAAAGCACTTCAAGAACCGTTTCCATATCTCGAATGGAGACGCGTTCTGCCAGAAGATTTGCCAAGACTTTCTGCACCTCACCGACAGCGAGGACTTCAGGCACAACTTCCTCAACGAGAGCTGCATTCGTCTTTTTCAAGTTATCGAGGAGATTCTGCGTCTCCTGGCGGCCAAGAATCTCCGCCGCATGCGCCTTGATGACCTCCGTCAAATGCGTCGCAAGAACGGAAACAGCGTCAACAACCGTATAGCCGTTGAGCTCTGCCTGCTCACGCTGATCTTCTGAAATCCAAAGCGCGGGGAGCCCGAAAGCCGGCTCCGTCGTTTCGATGCCCGGCACCTCTTCAAAAACCGTGCCTGAATTCATCGCGAGATAGTGATCAAGCATGAGTTCGCCGCGCGTCGCTTCTATGCCCTTGAGCTTGATGATGTAGTTGTTTGGCTTAATCTGAATATTGTCCCGTATGCGTATTGTCGGTACAACAAGACCGAGCTCTAAAGCACACTGCCGACGGATCATGACGATACGCTCCAAAAGATCGCCGCCTTGCCCCGTGTCAACCAGCGGAATCAAGCTGTAGCCGATCTCAAGTTCCATCGGATCAACCTGCAGGAGATTGACAATATTCTCGGGTTTCGTAGCATCCGCTTTCGCCTTGTCGGCTTTCTTCTTTTCGGGGATTTCTTCGACCACTTTTTCCGAACTGCGCAAACGACGCGCCGCGAGGAAGCAAAGAATCGAAAGAGCCGCGAGCGGCAGCCCCGGCATACCCGGAACGATGGCGAGGAAAAAGAGGACGCCGCTGACGATATAGAAAATACGGCTGCGGTTAAAGAGCTGCATCGCTACGTCAAGACCGAGATTGCCTTTGGAAGAAGCCGAACGCGTGACGAGGATGCCCGTCGCCGTCGAAATCATCAGAGCCGGAATCTGGCTGACAAGACCTTCACCGACGGTCAACAGAGTATAGCTTTGCAGCGCCTGCAATGCCGACATGTTGCGCGTCAGCATACCGATGACAAAACCGCCCGTAATATTGATGATGATGATGATGATGGCGGCGATAGCATCGCCCTTGACAAACTTCGAGGCGCCGTCCATCGCACCGTAAAAATCGGCTTCCTGTTGAATCTTTAAGCGCCTTTTGCTCGCTTCCGCATCCGTGATGGCTCCTTGGTTCAGATCAGCATCAATCGCCATCTGCTTGCCCGGCATCGCGTCGAGCGTGAAACGCGCCGAAACTTCTGCGACACGCTCCGCACCCTTTGTGATGACGATGAACTGGATGATGATGAGAATTACGAAAATGATGAAGCCGACGAGTGCATTGCCGCCGACGACAAAGTTGCCGAAAGCCATGATGACATCGCCGGCATAGCCGTTCAAGAGGATCAGCCTTGTCGCCGATATATTAAGCGCAAGCCGAAAGAGCGTCGTGACCAAAAGCAAAGATGGAAAAACGGAAAAATCCAAAGCTTCCACATTATAAATCGTCACCATGACAATGACGAGTGCAAGCGTGATATTTACGCAAATTAACAAATCAAGAAGAGCCGTAGGCAATGGAATAATCATCATGATGACAATCGTGACGATTGCTACAGCTATGAAGATATCGCTGTATTTCGTTATGAAGCCATTGGAAAGCGTCGGATTTTCTGTCGCCATGCTGTTCTTGCTCCTCTATCCCCAAAAAAACTTCTCTTTAAGCAAATTTTTTCTTCTTCAAACGGTACACATAAGCGAGCACTTCAGCAACCGCTTGGTAAAGCTCGGGCGGCACCACGCCCCCGACATCCACCGCCGCGTAGAGCGCCCGTGCCAAGGGCTTGTTCTCAACGATTGTCACGCGATGCTCACGCGCAACATCCTTGATTTTCTGTGCGACGAGATCCTGCCCTTTGGCAACAACCTCCGGCGCTTTCATCCCCGTTTTATACTTCAAGGCGACAGCATAATGCGTCGGGTTCGTCACGATGACGTCGGCTTCCGGCACTTCCCTCATCATGCGGTTCATCGCCATCTGCTGCTGCTTCTGGCGAATCTTCCCCTTGATCTGCGGATCGCCTTCCGTTTGCTTAAACTCTTCCTTAATGTCCTGTTTGCTCATCTTGAGATCCTGTGTCGTCTGCCATTTTTGATAGGCGAAATCCGCCGCTGCCATGACGAAGTAAACGATGATGATCTGGAACACGAGCGAGAAGATGAGATCTCCCATACGCGCCATACTGCTCTTAAGATCAAGGTATATGAACTCCGGCATGTGCATAATTTCTCCCGACAAATAGATGTAGAGAAATGCACCGATAATCGCAATCTTCAACAGAGATTTCAAAAGCTCGACGAGCGATCGCTTCGAGAATATGCGTCCAAAGCCTGTGATCGGATTGAGTTTGTCCAGTTTGAAGGAAAGCGGTTCCGTCGTAAACATAAAACCAACTTGGTAAAAATTAATAGCAAGTCCCATGATGAGGATTGCAACCATCACCGGAAATGCCGTCTTTGCCAAGACGATCATGCCATCGATAATGAGCCGCATAACGGTTTCTGCATCAATCGTCTGATTCATGTGCCCGTAGATATGAATCGTGTACTCTTCGATTTCCGCAAGAATTGTACTGCCCAGTGCGCGCATCACGAAGAATCCCGCCAACAGCACAAACGCGCCGCTGAGCTCCTGACTCCTAGCTACCTGCCCTTTCTGACGTGCATCATTGCGCCGCTTCGCCGTAGGTTCTTCCGTCTTTTCTCCCGCAAAGAGCTGTAGATCAAAAACAAAATCCGGCGGTTCACTATTGTATTGCGTGGAGGGCAGTGGTAATCTGCGCATACGTTTCATTGAACAACACATCCAGAAACAAGACATAAAACGGCATCAGAATCGAAAGGACGAACATGCCAATAACAATTTGAAGGGGCAAGCCGACAACGAAGATATTGAGCTGCGGCATCGTCCGCGCCAAGATCCCAAGACCAACATTCGTCAGAAGAATGGAAAATGTTACAGGCATCGCCAGCTTCATGCCCGTTACAAATACGCCGTTGACAAGATTCACAACGAAACCCGCAATCGTCGGAGCAGGCGCCAGTCCCAAAATCGGCACAGACTGAAAACTTTCAAACAATGCTGCAATCAGCATGTGATGCCCATTGACGACGAGAAAAACAATAACCGCCAAATTATAAAGAAAACTTCCGATAAGCGGTATTTGCTGACCGGAAGTCGGGTCCATCACGTTGACCATTGCGAATCCAACCTGCATATCCATGACCTTGCCGGCAAAGTGAATCGCCGAAAACGTCACATACGCCACAAAGCCGATCAGCCAGCCGACAAACAATTCCCCCGCCACTGCCCCTGCATAAAGGAATACATTGTCCGGCGCCGTCACAGAGCCATAGCTGTCTACAACAGGAAACAACACGAAGGAAAAAGCAACGGCAACTCCTACGCGAATGCGCACAGGAATGTTCAAACTGCCAAAAAAAGGCGCGATGACAAAAAGCCCCGTAATGCGTGTCAAAACGAGCAGATAGACTGCCGCATGCCCTTGAAGCAGGGTGTAGAAATCCACGGGCACATCTCTCCTCGCTATCCGATATAGAGCGGCAGATTCACGAAGATATTCGTGAAATATTCCACGAGGATGCTGAGCATCCACGGTCCAAAGATCAAGATTGCGACAAACACCGCGATGATCTTCGGAATAAAGGCAAGCGTCGCTTCTTGAATGGAAGTAGTCGCTTGGAACACGCTCACAAGAAGGCCTACAGCCAGACCGAGGCCAAGCATCGGCGCGGAAACCAGGAGCACGATCCAGAGAGCATTCTGCCCAATCTGAATGACAAGATCGCCAGACATCCGCGTTCCTCCTACTTAAAGCTTACAATGAGCGACTTGATCAAAAGATGCCAGCCATCGACCATAACAAAAAGCAGTATCTTAAATGGCAACGAAATCATGACCGGCGGCAGCATCATCATACCCATTGACATTAAAGTACTCGCCACGATCATGTCGATGACGATAAACGGGATATAGATCATGAAGCCGATCTGAAACGCCGTTTTCAATTCACTTATGACAAACGCCGGAATCAAAGTAGCAGTAGAAACATCTGCCTGCGACTGAGGTCTTTCGGCGTCGGATAAATTGACGAAAAGCGCCAAATCTGACTCACGCGTCTGTCGGAACATGAACTCACGCAAGGGAGCCAACGTATTGTCAATCGCCTGCTCCTGTGTGATCTGCCCTGCAAGATACGGCTGGATTCCCTGTTGATTTGCTTCACTCCAATACGGCTGCATGATGTAAAACGTCAAGAACAGGGACAACGCAAGCACCACTTGATTCGGCGGCACATTCTGCGTCGACATGGCGTTTCTGAGAAACCCGATGACGACGACAATGCGCACGAACGACGTTGTCATGACCAAGATCGACGGTACAAGCGAAAGAATCGTCAAGAGCGCCAAAATCTGCAAAGAAGCCGCAACATCCTGCGGATTACTTGCCTCTCCAACACTGACGCTGAGGTTCGGAATCAGAGGCGCTGCCAAAGCCTCCTGCGCTACGAGGAGTACGGAAAAGAACAGTACGCTTCCCAGCAACACTCGCCGCTTCTCCATCAATGGTTCACAACTCCTCTACTTTCGAAACACATCGTTCTTGAACATCGTCGGTATTCTCCTCACCAGTTGATCGAGCGAACCAAACTGCCGCTCGAATCCACTCGTATCAGAAAACGGCAACGGAGATTCTTCAAGGCTTTTTTTCAAAAGCTGCTCTGCCTCATCTGCATCGTCAATCTCCCCCAAAAGGGTGATGGAATGCTCCGTCACACCGAGAATCAAAACCCTGCCCGCCAACGCAACGACGCATGCTGAACGTCCCGGTCCGAGCGGCAGGTTTTCAAGCACGCGTCCACCGCGTCCAGACGTCGCACGACCGAATCGCCCGCCCAAAAACTTTGAAACATAGTAAGCGAGTCCCGCGACGAAAAGAAACACGACAACAAGACTTGCCACATAAGCGACGGTTGACCACCAAGAAACCCCCGGCGTACCATTCGGCACAGGATCCTGATTCTCGTAGCCCGAAAGATAACTTCCATCACCTGCAGCTATACCGACAGACGGAAACAGGAATACTGTGACAACAAGCAGACCAAGCCAAAGAATGACACCCTTTTTCGTCAGCATCAGCCAAGCGCTTTACGCACAGCCTCAAGGACACGATCCGCCTGGAACGGCTTGACGATAAAGTCCCGCGCCCCCGCTTGAATCGCTTCGATGACCATCGCCTGCTGTCCCATCGCACTGCACATAACGACCTTCGCATTCGGGTCAACCTTCTTGATTTCCTTGACCGCACTGATGCCATCCATTTCCGGCATCGTAATATCCATCGTTACGAGATCAGGTTTAAGCTCCTGGTACTTTTCCAGCGCCTTCATGCCGTTTTCCGCCTCGCCGACAATCTCGTAGCCATTCTTAGACAAGATGTCCTTGACCATCATTCGCATGAACGCCGCATCATCCACCACTAAAACTCTGCTTGCCATAAATTATCTCTCCTCACTGAATTCTATGTCTGCTCTTAATACGCAGATGCCCACATACAGTTGCACAGGCACTCCCTAAGCAGCTTGAAACCGCAAAGGCAGCCCCTCATGTAAAACGCATCGCACAATCTATTGTATATGAATCGCCCGAAAATGTCCAGCAAGACGCATATTATTGCAACTGCTGCGCCCTTTCTGCGGGACTTACAATATCTGTGATACGGACGCCGAAGTTCTCGTCAATGACGACAACCTCTCCCTTCGCCAAGAACTTCCCGTTGACCATGATATCTACAGGCTCGCCTGCCAATTTATCAAGTTCAACGATGGAGCCGTTCGTAAGCTCAAGAATATCCTTGATCGTCTTTCTTGTGCGACCAAGCTCCACAGTTACCTGAAGCGGTACATCAAGTATCAATCCGATGTTCGCATCGTTCACCTGCACGGGAGCCGTAGAAAGCGGTGCAAACATCGCCGGCTGTACGGGCACATTCGACGCCACATGCGGAGACGGCGGCGCACCGTAGCCCGGAGCAGCCCCCATCATAGGCGCTGCCGGTGGCGGAGCCGCTGCTGCCGGTGCCGGAGCAGGTGCTGCCGGTGCTGGCGTTGGTACTGGCATTGGCTCTTCCTCCTCTGCTTCATTACTCAAGAGATACCCTACCATTTCCTGCGCCACAGGAATCGGCAGAATCTGCATGATCTCACTGTCGATCAGACCATCAACTTCCATGCGGAACGAGATCTTCGCGATAGGATCATCCGCAGAAACAATCTCCGTAACCTTCTCTTCTGAACCGAGATCAATCATATTGACCTTTGGCGGCGAGATGTCGATCTTCTTGTTAAACATCGTCGACAGCGATGTAGCCACCGACCCCATCATTTGATTCATCGACTCGCCGACAGCGCTCATGTGAATTTCATTGAGCTCCTGCGTCGGATTCGTTCCGTCGCCGCCCATCATGAGGTCGGCAATGATGGATGCATCCTGCGCTTGAATCGCTAACACATTGTTGCCGTCAATGCCGACGGTATAGCCTACCTCGACGATGAGATACGGCATCGGATACTGATCTTTGATGGAACTCAGCGTATCCACCGATACCGTAGGCGTCGTGATCGAAACCTTATGCCCTAAGAGCACCGAGAGCGTAGTCGCTGCGCTCCCCATAGAAATGTTGCCTATTTCCCCGAGCGCATCGCGCTCAATATCCGTCAGAGCATCCCCTCCCTGAGATGGAGAACTGTCTGCGGGCGCCGGGGTCTCCGCCGGGGCATCGGCTTCTGTCGAGCTGTCGCCGCCGCCGTTTAATAACGCATCAATTTCCTCTTGCGAAATTAAATCATCACTCATCCGTATCTTCATCCCCTTCAAAGGTTACTTGTGTGATCTGGACTGCCGACCGTTTGCCCTGTGTGCCGGGTCGGCAAAGGAACTTAGGTTTTTGCCCGACAAGAATTTTCAACTCATCCTTGACCTTCGTATCAAGCTGCAGCACATCGCCGAAGCCCAAGGTCAAAAACTCGCGAATCGTCATATCAATCGTACCAAGTTCCACAATCAAAGGAATTGGCGATTTATGAATCTTCTTTTCAAGCGCACGAATCTTATCCGGGTTGTTGTCCTTCGCGACGGAAGCCGCCACCCAGAAAGAGGTCGAGAGCTTCGACATGATAGGCTCTAAGACAAGATACGGCACGCAGAGAGTCATAAACCCTTCGACCTCACCGATCTTGACCTGTACGGTAACGATGATGACCATGTCGCTCGGCGGCACGATCTGTACGAAACCGGGATTTGCCTCAATCGCCTCAAGCACCGGATTGACCTCGATCACATTCGACCAAGATTCCTTGAAAAACTCGCTTGCCTTGGCAATGAACTTGCGCATGACCGCCTCCTCAATCTCCGTGAGGATGCGCGGTTTCAGCGAATTTTCTCCCAACCCGCCGAAAACACGGTCGATATAAGCAAACGCGATACCTGTGTTGACCTCCATGATGATGTTGCCCTTCAAAGGCGGCAGCGCCATGACGCCGATCACACTCGGATTGCTCAAAGACTGCAGGAATTCTTGGTACGTGAGCTGCTCCACCGAAACGACTTCCACATTGACCATCGTCCGCAAATGGGTAGATAGGTGAGTGTTCAAGAGACGCGCAAAGTTCTCGTAGAGCATATTCAGCGTGCGGATCTGATCTTTCGAGAACTTGTCCGGCCGCTTGAAGTCGTATGTCTTGACTTTTCTCTCTTCCTCTTCCGCCTGTACTTCCTCAGCAGAAACTTCGCCGGTCGACAGCGCGGAAAGAAGTTTGTCTATCTCATTTTGTGACAAGACATCTTCTGCCAATCTTCCTCCTCCTTTCTCCCTTGCTCTGATGGCTCATCACTGCATGAGGAAGCTCGTGATATAGACCTCATACACCGATCCCTCGCCCAAAGCCTTGTTCAAGCTGTCACGAAGGGTTGTTTTCAGTTCATCCTGCTTGCCTGCGTCAAGTTCTTCAACCTTCAGCGAGCGCAGGGTCTGGAGCGTCACATCCATGATCTTCGTCTCTGCCGGCGCCAACAACTTGCCGTCAGCAATATTATCCTTCTTGCCGGGATTCATCTCCAAGACAATGCTCGCCTTCAAGAAGCGTCCCGCCTTGAGACCACCGACATTGACAAGGATACCGTCCTTAGGATCCCCCAGCTTGATGAACACGCCGGGATCGTGGTTCAGCCGCGAAGGTCCGCCGCCATCACCGGTACTGTTCGCCATCATTTGCTGCGTGATGAAAAAGGAAATACCACCCGCTGCCAACAAAGCCACGATGACTATGACAACAATCAGGATGATCGGGGATTTTTTGCCCGGCTCCGGAGCAATGGCTTGCCCTTCTTTTTCTTCCGCCATAAAACTTCCTCCTCCTAACTCTTCTCTCTATCATAAAATCATCCGAGAAAGCCCGGAATCACAAACGATGTTTAGCGCGGCGGTACTCCATGACGCGCTCCACAATCTCTTCCATTGATTCTTCAACGATGAGTTTTTTTCCATTTGTCAGAGTGACGACCGTATCGGGCGTCTCTTCCACTGATTCTATTATTTCGGCGTTGAGGACGAATTCCCCTTTTTTATGTGCCTCCGACTTGAATTTTGTCAGTTTAATCATTCGCCCATCCTTTCGCCTTGGAATAAGTGCGGGATAGGAGAGGGGCTGCGCCCCTCCTGCCTATCTTTATCAGAGCCAAGTTGCGGCTGTGCATCACAGCTTCTCAGCCCAAGTTGTCATCAGCGCTTCATGTTGATGACGGTTTCAAGCATCTCATCGCCAACCGTAATGATCTTCGAGTTGGACTGGAACCCCCTCTGCGTCACCACCATATCGGCGAACTCGTTCGCAATATCGACGTTCGACATTTCAAGTGATGCCGGTGTCAGCGTCACGCCGAGCGCATTGACCGTCTTGATGTTCGCCGTTCCCGAGTTGTTTGACTCGGCGTAGAGATTCCCGCCTGTCTTCGTAAGACCCGACGCGTTGTCAAACTGCGCGACAGCCACCTGCGCCAGGGCGCGCTTGATGCCATTCGTATAGGTGCCGGTCAAAACGCCGCTCTGGTCGGCATTGACCTCTTTCAGCGTCCCCGCCGCATTGCCATCATAATCTGCCTTGATCGTATCGCTGCCGCTATACTGCGTGAGATTGCTGAGGTTGACATTCACGTCCATCGTATTACTCACCGTGCCGCCGGATATGGAGCCGGCGCCATTCTTCAAGGTCAATTTCGGTCTGCCCGCGCCAGCTTCCTTATATTTACCGTTCTGGTCAAACTGCAGTTCCTGCGCCGCCATATTCACCTGCGTATCGCCTTCAGTTTCCTTGATCGTGCACCGGCTCTTATCAGGATCCGTAGATGTGGGATCGTAGGGATCAAGATATTCCTTAGGTATTTTCGGCGGCGCGGTCGGGTCAGCCGGATACGCCGGATTATTTATCATTTCCGTATATTTCCCCGGGCTTAAGGTAACGCGCCACTTATCGGCTCCCAATGCCGGCGGAGCACTTGAAGGAGTCTTCGTGAACAAGAGCGGTACCTTGTGCTCGTTGCCCAAGCTGTCATAAACCGTCGTAACCGTCGTGATCGGCAGACTCTCACCGACCCTGTATCGATAGCTGCTCTTCGCTGTAATCGTGCGCGTCGTACCGTCTGACATTGTCAAGGTGAGCGATGTAGCATAGTCCACGTCGGCAGGATTAGGCGCTTCACCCGACTTAAAATCCGTAGCAGACGCCACGAGTGCAGGCTTAGTCAGCTCTTTTCCCTTCTCATTCGTAATCTTTGTAATCGTCGGCACAGACGAGTTCATGTTTCCTTTATAGGTGATTTCCGACGTCGCCTTAGCTCCCATGCTGCGCATCGTATCCTTGATCTGGATGCCTGTCGGCGTGCCTTTTGTATCAATGCTTCCATTTTCATCGGCATTCCAACCGACGACATGGTGTCCTGAACCTGCCATGACGTAGTTGTAATTCGCGTCAAAAATGAAATTGCCTGCACGCGTATAGTACTTGTCCTTACCTTGCGCATCGCGCGAAACGACGAAGAGCCCGTTGCCCGAGAGCGCGAGGTCGGTATTCTTGCCTGTCGCCTGCGGCGAAGCGTCATTGAAGAGCAGGTCGATGCTCGCAACGCCGACGCCAAGACCAACCTGCTTAGGGTTCGTGCCGCCGACAGTCTCACTCGGAGCGGCTGCTCCTGCAGATGTCTGATAGAGTGTATCGGCAAACGTCACGCGGCTCGACTTAAAACCGACCGTATTGACGTTCGCGATGTTGTTGCCTATGACGTCCATGCGTGTCTGATGGCTCTTCAGCCCTGATACGCCGGAAAAAAGAGAACGCATCATAATGTATCAATCTCCTTTATTGGTGCAGCTGAGATGGCGGGCAAAGCCGCCCGCGCATCCGACGGCTCGCTTCTGTCAGTCGGCGAGCCAGTGCCTCCCGAAGGACCGGCTAAAGAATCGCTGCACTGTCAATGTTTGTGAAAATATTGTCCTTGGCGCTCATGCCATCCATGGCAGTGATAACCGTCCTGTTTTTGATACTCACGACGAGCGCGACGTCGTTGATATAAATCAAAGATTCTCTCGCGCCCTTCGACGCCATCTTTGAGACGGTATCTCCGAGTCTTGAAATTTCCTCATCGCTGAGATCTATGCCACGCGCTCTCATGCGCTCTGACGCATGAGCCGAAAAGCTGACCTCAGACTCGGCTCGGCTAAGTTCTGCTGCAAAGGATGGAACCTTGTCCTGCGATGTCTGCGGCTTTCGAGCAGCGGGCATCGCAGGCAGGAGCGGCTGGGACGAAAGGTAGATTCTTGCGTCAGCCATATTCTCCTCCGTGTGTCATTTTCCCGATGCCTTCGGTTTCGGCGGATCGGCGACCGCTTCGATCTCCGAAATATCGACTTCATGCAGCTTGCCCTTCGCATCCTGCGCAACGACCACAGTCTTGCCCTTTATGATCTTGATACCGCGCACATTGCCGACGAATGTTTCTGACGAAGTCTTGGGATTGCCTTCCTTGTCGGTGGTTTTCGTCGCATGTGTCCACTGAATATTCTTGCCGATCATATTGCTCAAAGAGCCGACAAGTACGGAGCTGTCAATGTTCGACACAAGTTTTGCGACCTCACCCAAGCCCTTGACCATTTGCGTCATCTGCTCAAGCGAAGAGAACTGGGCAAGCTGCGCGATATACTGCGTATTGTCGTCCGGGCTTAGCGGATCCTGATGGCGAAGCTGCGTCACGAGAAGCTGCAGGAAAGCGTCTTTCCCGAGGGAATCATTCTTCCGCGTCGTCTGCCCTTTCTGCGCAGCTTCATACTTGGCGCGATTATACTTCATACCATCGGATGTGATGGTGTTGAGATCTGTTCCGTTCATACATTTCTCCTTTCTTTCAAGTTCCATCTCATGTACTGCACATCTTCAAATGCGGTAGTCAACGCCGTCCTGCGCCAAGACATCTGAACGACCATCCGCGGCGGCAAGCATCTGCTGCTCTTCCTCAAACGAGGCAAGAGCCTGCTGCGCATCGCGCCCCTGACTGCTTCCCTGCCTGCCTTGTTGTGCATAATAGGCATTCGCATCCTGTTGGCCATTCATCAGAGAACTGTCGCTAAGTCCTGCATAGACACCGACATTGTCAACCTTGAGCCCCTGTGCCTGCAGTTCCTGCTTGAGCTGGATCATCGAAGTCTCAATGATCGTGCGCACTGCAGCATTGTCCGTATGGAACGCTGCGTTCACCGCACCGCTTGCGGCAACGGAAACCTTGAGAGTCAATTCGCCGAGATGCTCAGGCTTCAGGCGAATGACCATCTCCGTCTGCTCCGGCATACGCAAGAGCCTTGCCTGTTCAACAATCTGACGCGCCACCTCATAATCTTTCTGAGGCGTCATGGGGACTTCCTGCTGCGGCGCTGCCGCTTCGTGCAAAGCCGTCTGAAACGTCACGGCGGGATTGGACTGCGAAGCAACATTCTCCTGTCCCGTCTGCGGTGTCTGCAGCGCTTCTTGGAAAATCTGCATGGCAGGATTCGCTTTTGCCTTTGCCGCGCCCTCTTCCGACGCCTGCACAGACGCTGTCTGTGTGAGCGGAACCGACATATTCGGCTTTTGTTCTTGCGCCGACGACTGTTGATTCAAGAATCCAGAAGAACCGTCTTCCGCTGGATTCTGCATCGTCTCTTGACCTGCTGCATCAGACGGGTTCAGCACATTCGCTTTAGCGTCAAGCGCTGCACTCGTCAGCGGCATGGAATTGCCTGCAAGATGCGGCGCAGACGCAGCTTGGCGCTGACCGTTTGTCACACTTGCCTGTACAGACAGCACGGACGGCTCATCGGAAGATGCCGTGAGCATACGCAAGAGTGCGTCGGAAAGTGGAGCGTCATCCTCGAGATTTGTCGTCAGATTCGCCGCTTGTACGGGAATCTCCATCGTTTCCAAGTCACGAAGCGCGTTCACATCGACCGCTTTCAGCGCAGGTTCCACGACAGCTTTTCCATCCATTGACACCGTCTGTGAAGGCTGCGGCTGATTCTTACCCGAAAGAGCCTGGAGCAAATCTTTCGCTCCCGCCGCCTCATCGTTCGTCAGCCATGCGTCGAGATAATTGAGCTGCGGGACATTCGTTTGCATTTGCGTCTGCCCCTGCGGTGTCGAAGGAGCATTTGCAGCAACATCCAAAGAAACTGCTTCCCCTGCTCCACTTGTTGAAGCAGGCTCCTGCTCTACGGCAAGCGATTCCTCTGCAAAAGCTGACACGAGATTCGCAGTGGAAGCTTCTGCCCGCATCATGTTTGCACCCGCAACTGTCGCCTTATCCTGTGTACTTTGCTCAACCGCCGCGATATCTGCCACCTCTGTGTTTTCAACAGACGCGACTTTTTGCTCCGGTTTCGTTTGCTGCGATGCAGCAATAGACGCCGCCAAAGGATCGCTGCTCATTTGGTCTGCTGTTTCAGCAGAGGCCTGCGCCATCGCCTTGACTTTCGCCAACATTTTGCCAAACGAGGGATTTCTCGCCCCTCTATCCGCCGCAGATCCCACTTTATCCACAGGACGAACGGCGTCGGCGGCATTTGTTTTTGCCGACGGATTCGGCGCAGGTGTGACACTCATGAGATTTGTTTGTACGTTATTCATCATTTTCACCTCCTTTCAAGAGTATTCTATAGCATCAGGCAATGCCTGTCTGCCGACGTTCTTATTCTGCCGTTTGTTCCGGCGAATCATTTCCCTCGTTGTGCTGATTCTGACGATCCAGCGGCGAGATGACCTTCTTCGGCACTCCCGTATACATGAGCTTCGTCAGCCGAGACGACTGCTCGGCATCCATCGCGGCGAGCGTTTTTGCCGCCTGCGACTCATCCATCTTCTGCAGAATGGCTACCGAGAGATCGTCATCCAGATCCTTCATGACCTTAGCCGCCTGCTGCGGTTTCATTTCGTTGTAAACGCGAGCAAGCTTCGTGACGCGCTTTTTCTCAGCCGCCTCACGCTCTTTCATCTGCTTTTCGATCTCTTCCTTCGTCAGCACCTTTGGCTTCGAAGCGCCTTTTTCCTTATCCTTTGCAGGATTCGGCTTGCTGTCCACAAGCTCGGCTTTTGGCTTGCCAACCGCTTCACCCTGTGCAGATTCTTCCGCCTCAGGCGCAGGCTTTACGAAAAAATCTCCTACAACAGGCATATCGTATAATTTCATCTTTTCATTCATCGTGCTCGCATCAAAAATCTGCAGGTACACGCCGAGCAGGAACCCTCCCACGACAAGCACGAGCAGCAATACTGCAGCGAGTGCGATCTTGACTATTTTCTTCATATCGGGCTTTGGCTCCTTTCGGGATCGTGCGGGCCTTCCTCAAGCGAAAGGTTCTTTTCCACCCCCTCGCATTCGCTGCTTATTGATAGAGATCAAGAACCTTATTGACATAGTTCTGGGTCTCCGCATAGGGCGGCACGCCATCGTAATCCTTGACTGCCTGCGGTCCGGCATTGTAGGCGGCAATCGCCTTCTTCATGTCACCCCCAAAAGCATCAAGCATCTGCTTCAAGTAGTGCGCTCCACCTTCGATATTCTGCTTCTCATCATAAGGATTGACACCAAGCGCAGCTGCCGTATCGGGCATGAGCTGCATGACGCCGACCGCCCCCGCATCGGAAACTTCACTTTGGTTGCCGTTTGACTCTGCCTCCGCCACAGCAGCGACGAGACGGGAATCCAGACCGTACTTTGCCGCAGCTTCACGGATGAAGTGCGCTGTTTCATTCGACGCACCGGAAAGTTCCACGGAAGCGCCGACATGCGATGTTGCCTGTGCAGCACCCGCCTCTGTCTTTGCCGCGGTCTTCTGCGCAGGCACAGCCTCTTCTTTTTTCTTAAGCTCGGCGGTCAATGTCCGTTGAAAATTGGACGCCATGCCGGGTACAGAGCCTTCGATGCCGAACCGTCTCTGAATCTCGGATATTCTCGCCTGTATCGCCTCAACACCTGAAAGTTCCATCGCATCCATTCTCCTTGCCTTATGTATTCATGCCCCGCATATAAAGCTGCAAACCAATTTCATCAAGCAGTTTCTGCTCTTCCAAAAGCGCTTCATCCCTATACTGCTGAAGCCGCTTCGCTTTAAGCTGTTCAATGCTTTTGAGCTTATTCATAAGTTTCAAAAGCACTTGAAGTCTTTTCTGCCGCTCCGCGCGGCTTCGGAGGATTTTATCCTGTTGGCTTTCAATCTGCTCTCTCTTCCATTCAAAAAAGCTGTTGAAAGTCAAAAGCCGCCCCAAGGAAATTGTATGTCCATCCGTCAAGCGATCATAATCCTGTCTGCCCTGCTGCATTTCCTTCAGAAGATCGCCGAGCTTCTCTTTGTCTGCTTCAAGAATTCGCGATGCCTCGGCGAACTTCACCTCGGCGTCATCCTTCTTAGAACGTGTAACTTTCAGCAGAGTTTCCAGCTTAAAGCGAAACCTCTTCATCCGAAGCACTCCTCATCATATCGCTTCCAGCTTCTTTTCAGTCTCCTCATAAGAACTTTGTTCAAAAACGCCTTGACAGAGAAAATCATTGATCGCGTCAATTTTTGCAACCGCCGTATCAATCTTCTGACTCGACCCTTTGACGTAGGCGCCAATATGAATGAGATCTTCAGCTTCCTTGTAGACTGCCATCAGCGCACGCAGTCCCTGCGCCGCCTTCAAATGAGCATCGTCGACGACTTCATTCATGACGCGCGACACGCTTGCGAGCACATCAATAGCCGGAAAGTGGTTCTGCGCAGCAATGGAGCGTGATAAAACTATATGACCATCCAAGATGCTTCGGACAGCATCCGCAATCGGCTCATTCATATCATCACCATCGACAAGCACGGTGTAAATGCCCGTGATCGATCCTTTGCGGCTTGTTCCCGCACGCTCTAAGAGCCTCGGCAAAAGCGCGAACACCGAAGGCGTATAGCCGCGCGTTGCCGGAGGCTCGCCAATCGTCAGACCGACCTCGCGCTGCGCCATAGCAAAACGCGTGACCGAATCCATCATGAGAACGACGCGCTTGCCCTGATCGCGGAAGTACTCGGCGATAGCTGTCGCGGTCATCGCTCCTTTGATGCGCACAAGCGCCGGCTTATCTGATGTCGCGACGACGACGACGGATCGTTTCAATCCTTCTTCACCGAGATCACGTTCAATGAATTCTTTGACTTCACGCCCGCGCTCGCCAACGAGCGCAATAACACTGATGTCAGCTTCCGTATTGCGCGCGATCATCGAGAGAAGTGTCGATTTGCCGACGCCCGAACCAGCCATGATGCCGATGCGCTGCCCATCGCCAAGCGTGATAAGACCATCAATGGCACGCACGCCAACGTAAAGGGAGTCTTGTATGCGCGGACGCTCCAAGGGCGAAGGCGGATCCGCCTGCAGAGGATATTCTCCTTTGCAAAGAAGCGGTCCCTTGCCGTCAATCGGCTCGCCAAGACCGTCGAGGACACGCCCCAAGAGTTCCGGTCCCACCTGAACCTGCAAGGTTTTCTGTGCGGAAACGACCTCGCACCCCGGTCCGATGCCCTGCATTTCGCCAATAGGCATCAAGAGCACTTTTCCGTCACGAAAGCCTACGACCTCAGCAGGAATTGGCTCAACCTGCGGAAAGCGCGACTTCACATAGCAAAGTTCCCCCAAGCTCACGTTTGGTCCCGCCGACTCGATGACAAGTCCGATGACCTGCACGATCTTGCCGCTCATCTTGATCGGCTCGCAGGCAGCGGCAGCATCCGCAAACTTACGCACATTGATGCGCAGACTGCCTTCCGCCGTCAAGACCGCATCGCCGCCGTCAGCAAAGATATCCTGTGCTGCATCCTCTTCTCTAGGCACAGCTCCCCATTCGGGATCTGCAAAAGCTTCCTGCAAGTCACTCATAGACACACATCCTGTATCGCTTTCCTTACAAGTTCCATCTGTGTCGAAAGCCGCGCATCGACGTTGCCGTTTGGCGTCTCAAGCACACAATCGCCGGGCTGCAAGCCTGCATCCGCCTTGACGAGAAGCACCGCTTGCCCTTCGAGCATGTGCTGAAATTCCGACTGTGCCATGAGGACAAGCTCATAGGCATCCGGCGCAACGTAGACGATGACTTCCGCCTGATCCCGCACCTTCATCAAAGCCTTGCGCACAAGAGGCAGGATGATCTGCGGGGCATCAATAAAGTGCTGCGGCAGAATCTGCTCAACGACGCTCATTGCAATGCTCGTGACATCGTTCTCCGCCATTTGCAGATAGACTTTACGCGCTTCAAGCGCCGCACTCATCAAAGCTCCCGCTTTGTCGTTCGCAGCCGCGAGCATGTCCGCACAATCCTCGGCAGCCTGTTCCATGCCGTCTTTGTGACCTTCCTTGAACCCTTCCGCCTTTCCCGCCTCACGCGCCTCTTCCTTGATTTCCTCTGCAAGCTGGCGAGCATCCATCTCGCTGCGCTCGCTTGCATACTCGGCATCCTTTACCATGACCATACATTTTTCGCGCGTTTCTTCAAGTAAGGTTTCCGCTTTTAGTTCCTTTTCTCTGACATACTCCAGACGTTCTGAAAGCGACTCCTCCGTCACACCCTCAAGTTCTTTTGGAAGCACCTTGGGCTTCGGCGGAGGCGGCGGCGGTTCAACGACGCAAGCTTTCTCCTGCCACAGCGCAGTTCTGATTATCCTAGACAATCATCTCGTCACCCTTTCCGCGTGCAACGACGATTTCGCCCTTGTCTTCCAAGCTGCGGATGACGTTGACGACCTTCTGCTGTGCCTCTTCGACATCGCGTATCTTGACGGGACCCATGAACTCAATTTCTTCACGCAGCATATCGGCGGCGCGTTTCGACATATTCTTGTAGAGCTTGTCGGCGACTTCTTTCGGCGTCGCTTTGAGCGCAAGAGAAAGATCCTTTGTATCGACCTCTCTGAGAACCATCTGCAAAGAGCGATCGTCGAGCATGACAATATCTTCGAAAACGAACATGAGCCGTTTGATCTCTTCCGTAAGTTCGGGATTGTCGACTTCGAGCGTTTCTGTGATCGTCTTTTCCGTTGTACGGTCGACGCGGTTCAAGATCTCGACGACAGCCTTCACGCCGCCCGCCGAAGTGAAGTCCTGCGTAACGAGAGAAGACAGCTTTCGTTCCAAAACTTTCTCCACCTCTCGTATGATATCGGGCGACGTACGATCCATCGTCGCGATGCGCTTCGTGACCTCCGCCTGCCTATCGGGCGGCAGCGACCCCATGAGAATCGCCGATTGATCAGGATCAAGGTACGCCATGATTAAAGCAATGGTCTGCGGATGCTCGTTCTGGATGAAGTTCATGAGCTGACTCGGATCGGTCTTATGCAGGAAATCGAAAGGACGTGCCTGCAAGCTCGCAGTCAAGCGTGTGAGAATCAGCTTCGCCCTCTCCGCGCCAAGCGCTTTTTCCAAAATATTCTGCGCGTACTCAAGACCGCCGGCAGACAAGTAGCTCTTCGCCATGAGCATTTGATAGAACTCGGTGATGACCGCTTTCTTCTGCTCCGGCGGCACCTTCCTCTGATTTGCAATCTGAAGCGTCACAGATTCGATCTCTTCCTCGTTCATGTGTTGGAAGAGCAGTGCCGAACTCTCTGCACCAAGTGCGATGAAGAGAACAGCCGCTTTTTGGCGCCCCGTGAGGGGCGCGTTCTTTTGTTCAGCTACCATCAGTCATCCCCCGCCAGCCACTGCTTGATAAGCATAGCTGCATCTTCCGGCGTATTTCGAATCATCTCTTCGATTGCCTGAATCTCGCTAAGCTGCCTCTGCTCTTCTTCCGTAAGCTCTTCTTCCGTGACTTCGCCCGCTTCGATCTGCGCGGCGCGCTCTTCGGCAAGACGCTGCCTTTCGAGCTCTTCCTGCCGACGCTGCTCTTCGATCGCTTCCTGTTCCAAGCGTTTCTTGCGGCGGTACATCAATATGCTGCCAACAATCAGCGCGATAACAAGCAGGAATGCTGCAAGCTGCAGATAAAATTCGCGGTCAAGACGATCGCGTTCCGCCTGTTCATCGGCAAGCTTCTTGTCGCGCGCTTCCGTGCTGAACGGCAAGGGTTCAACCGAAACTGTATCCCCGCGATCCGGGTTGATTCCGGCGGCGGACCGTACAGAGCGAAGAATGCTTTCCTGCTGTGCCTGTGTCACATCATCATTGACAAGGACAGCCACGGTCAAGCGGCGAATCGAGCCGGGAGACGCAACGATCTTGCGCTTTTCCTCGTTGACCTCGTAGTTCGTCGTATTCTCCTTGCGTTCGTACTCTGCCTGCGAATTATTGTTTTGCTCAACATAGCCCGGCACATTGGACTGTGTACCCGCCGGACCGCCCGGCTGCGTCGAAGTGCCTGCATAGCTCTCGCTCGTCGTCTGCTGGCTGCGCACGATACCCGACTCATCAACGACCGGCGTATAGATCTGCGAATCCGTCGTCTTCTGGTCAAAGTCAAGTTCCACGCTGATGCGCACGAACGATTTGCCCTCGCCAAGGGACGCATCCAAAAGGCTCTGAACATTCTTTTGCAAATTGTCCTGAACCTTCTTCGTCATCTCCATCTGGGTCAAGGTCTTTTGTCCAACGCCATCATCGTTATTTTCGTCCGGATCATTCAAAATTTTGCCAGACTCATCGACAATCGTGATGTTCTCCGGCGTCAGACCTTGCACGCTATGCGCGACAAGATTCACGATGCCCTTGATCTCCTTCTTGGAAAGCTGTGTATTCGCCCTCAGCTTCAGCATAATGGAAGCCGTCGCCGGCTTTTCATTCTTTTTATAAAGGCTGTCCTCCGGCAAGACAATATGTACGCGCGCCTTTTCGACCGAAGCAATCTGCTCAATCGTACGCGTGAGCTCTCCCTGCAGCGCCTGTAAGTAGTTGACCTTGTTCTGGAACTCCGTCACGCCGAGCTTGCTGTCATCAAAAAGCTCGAATCCTTTATTGCCGCGGGGCAGTCCTTCGGCAGCCAAATCAAGCCTTGTGCTGTCAACGCTCTTTGCCGGAACGAGAATCGTCGTCCCCTGTCCGCCCTCTTGTATCTCGTAATCGACCTTGTTCTCCTTCAGCTTCGCCGCGACTTCGCCAGCATCCTTCGCTTCCATATTCGTGAACAAGGGCACCATATCCGGTTTACCGCCATACATGATGCTGCCGGCAACAATGGCGATAAATACGAGAGCCGCCGCACCGATGACCATGTATCGCTGCCGCTTGCTGTAATTATTCCAGAGCTCCAGGTAGCGCTCTTTCCACTCTGCCATTTTCTCAATCCCTTCGCCTCAATGTGCTTTGCCGAAGCATTCCGCTCCGGACTGGTCGTTATCCTTCAAGGCTTAGACCTGCATACGCATGATCTCCTGATAGGCCTCGACCGCACGGTTTCGCACCTGCATCGTGAGCTGCGTGGCAATTCCAGCCTTCTCACCCGCGATGACGACCTCGGACACATCTGTAATGCGCCCTGCCGCGAGCTCCATATTGAGTCGTTCAGATTCCTTAATCAAGCCGTTGACCTCGCCGAGAGAATCCGTAAGAAATTCACTGAACGGCTTCTCTATCTTCTGTTCGGTCTCTCCCAGATGGCTCTCGCCGGTCATCCGCACCGGCGTCATTTGTAGCGCTTCCACCTGCATGTTCTTTCCACCTCAATCTGTAACAGCCGACACCATTTCTGATGCATCCACTTTACTTGCCGATGTTGAGCGCATTCTGCGCCATACCTTTTGCAGCGTTGATCGCAGTCACATTCGCTTCATAGGCGCGAGACGCCGTGATCATGTCCACCATTTCCTGCACGATGTTAACATTCGGACGTTCGACATAACCATCCGCATTCGCATCGGGATGCCCCGGATCATACACCAGAGGGCCCTGCGTTTTATCTTCCTCGATCTTCGTAGCACGCACGCCGTTGCCCGCCTGATTATCCAACTTTTGTCTAAGGGTAGAGGCAAAATCCTCTTTGCCTCGTTCACGCGGCTGAAAAACAACATAGCGCCTATGATACGGTCCGCCCTCAACCGAGCGCGTCGTATTTGCGTTCGCGATATTGTTCGAAATTACATCCATGCGCAGACGTTCCGCTGTAAGACCGGATGCAGAAGCGTCAATTCCTCCAAACATGCTCATTTTCCTGCTCCCCTGTTCCTTGTATCATACGGCTTCTTTCCTATTAGCCCCTTGTGATCACTGTCCTGTAAGGACGCTCCGTATCCGCGAGAACTGCCCTCCAACCTGTCTTGCCAAGGCGTTGAAGTAAAGGCTGTTCTTCGCCAAAGACGCCATTTCAACATCAATATCCACATTGTTTTTGTCATAGCGCATCGAAGATGACTCGTCGAGTTCGATCTTCGCCAAAGCCCTGCCTCGAAAAGCAATAGGCATGTGACGATCATGCGTGCGCACAACCTTCATTCTGCCCGTATCGTCGAGATCAAGCTCCTTTGCAAGAAGTTCTTCGAAAACAACATTGCTTTTCTTAAAATACGGCGTGTTGACATTGGCAATATTGTGGCTGATAACCTCATGTCGGAGGTTGGCGGCTCCCATGCCGCGCTGCATGACATCAAGCGCCTTGTTTCCCACGATCTGCTCCAGCATTGTGGTTTCCACATCCTTTCTCCTTAACCTCTCTACCTTTCGACAGAAACAGGAAAATTCCTTTCCCGCAGTTCTTCTTTTTCAATCTTTTTCTAAAGATGATTCTCAAAGGCAGAACATACCTTATGCAAGGCATCGGTTCATGCCCAATTTTATATAAAAACATTAGCAAAATTATCCATTCAATCTTCGCACTTTCTATTCTACCATAAAAAAGGAAATGATTCACTCCATTTCTCACGTTTTTTTAACGACTGTGCAATAGTCCTATATAAGTCCGCTAAAAGGGCGAGGGGCATGCGCTGACATGCCCCTGTTTTCCCATATTCATATCAGTTTTCTACCCGCTGCAATTCTTCAAGCAAATAAGGGTTGAGCACCTTGATATGCGTCCCCTTCATGCCAAGGGATTTCGACTGGATGAGTCCCGCCGACTCAAATTTGCGCAGCGCATTGACGATGACGGAGCGCGTGATTTTCGCTCGATCCGCAATTTTCGACGCGACAAGCAGACCTTCCGCGCCTTCAAGTTCATTGAAGATGCTTTTCGCCGCTTTAACCTCCGAAAACGACAGCGTCGCAAGAGCGATCTGCACGGTCGCCTTCTTTCGCGCTTCGACCTCGATCTGCTGCGTACGATCGCGCAGCATTTCCATGCCGACGACGGTCGCACCGTATTCGGCGAGAATCAAATCCGCTTCCGTGAAATCCTTGTCATACTTCGCGATAATCAGTGTACCGATGCGGTCGCCTACGCCATATATAGGAACGATCGTCGTATTCTTGCCTTCAAATCGACAGTCCGTATCCTCTGTGAAAGCACAGATCCCGGTCTTCGATTTCAGGTTCGGCGACGTTTCGTCCATCTTCAAGAGCCAGCTCACATAACGCTTGGGAAATTCCCCCTGCTGTACCACATTGGCAAGCATTAAATCACACTCGAAATCATCAATAAAGGCATGACCAAAAATCTGCCCCGCCTTGTTCACGATATAGACATTCGCATCAATCACTGCGCTTAAAACGCGCGAGATGCTGTCATACTCGACGCTTTCCGAGCGCTGCAGCAGACGATTGATCTTCCTCGTTTTTTCCAATAATGTCGCCATGCAAATTCCATTCCTTTCTCCACGGCAATACGACTTCCAAATGCAGGCTATCGCCTAACTTATATTTTAACACATTTTTCTAAATAATCAAAGATGCTGGAAAGAAAGGATGAATTTTTATGAAGTTTTCTGTGAATCTTTTGCGCCCCTGCTCTCATGCCAAGCCGACGAGCGCCTCGCGAAAGACTTCGCCCAAGGAATCATGAATCACAAGCGCCGCCTCTTTGTCTGCCTGCGTCGCTGTCTTGTTGATGAGCACGAGATGCTTGCCGCGGAAATAGTGTAAAAGCCCCGCCGCCGGATAGACGACAAGCGATGTGCCGCCGATGATGAGCATATCGGCATCCGCGATCTCGCGCACGGCGGCATCGAGCACTTCCATGTCGAGACTTTCCTCGTAAAGCACGACATCGGGCTTCACCCGCCCGCCGCACGCCCTGCAATGCGGCGCGCCTTCGCTCGCAAGGATAAACTTTTCATCGTAAAGCGCACGGCAATCCATGCAGTAGCTGCGTCTGACCGAGCCGTGCAGTTCCAAAACGCGCGAAGATCCTGCTTTTTGATGCAGTCCGTCAATGTTCTGCGTGATGACCGCCCGGAGCTTTCCCATGCGCTCCAAGGCGACGAGAGCCTTGTGACAGTCGTTGGGCTTTGCATCCATATAGATAAGTCTCTTACGGTAAAAATCAAAAAATTCTTCCGGACAGCGCTCAAAAAACGTATGTGAAACAAGCTGCTCGGGAGACACATGCTGCGAGAGCTTTTCGCTGTAAAGCCCCGTAGCACTGCGAAAATCGGGAATGCCCGATTCCGTCGAAACGCCGGCGCCGCCAAAGAAAACGATGCGTTCACTCTCCTTCAGCAAAGTACGAAATGCTGTGATTTTCTCACTTTTCATGGCTTACGCCCCTTTCATCCGGAAAACAGCGGGATCATGCTCCGCCGCATACGTCTTCCCTTTCCGCTTTCTTCTTCCGCACATTCCCAAAATCAGACATCCTCGGCGATTTCACGGTAAATGTTCTCAAGATCTCGCATATAGCCTTTCGCATCCATCAGAGGCGACGCTTCCATGCGTGCGCGAAGCTCCCGATGCAAACGGCGCAGAATATCGGGCGATCCCGCCAGCTCTACGGCCTTCCTCACATATTCCATCTCGCCGCGCGCTACGAGCTGCGAAAGCCCCGCATTTTCTAAAATGCTCGTGGAAAAGCGTGAACCGTGTGTACCGCCGGCTTTTGTGATGACAGGAACCCCCATGTAAAGCGCTTCACACGTCGTCACGCCGCCCGTATAGGGCGCAGTATCAAGTGCGACGTCAATATCCCGATACTGTTCCAGATAGTCGGGACTATACGGGCGAAGCTCGACTTGCTCAAGCGGTATGCCGAACCGCCGCAAACGCTCATGCACAATCCTCTGTCCCGCCGGTATGCTGCAGATCTTGCTCTTAATGACGAGCCGCGCTTTCTTCATGCGCTCAAGTACGCCGCGCCAGAGCGCGAGCATATCGTCTGACACTTTGGCAAAGTTGTTGAAACTGCCAAACGTAATATAGCCGTTTTTCACGAACGGCGCATCCCCGCCGGGCTTTGGCATATCGCGCAGCACAGGCGCATAGCAAAGATGGCTGTGCGGCATCCGCAGCACGTTTTCCGAGAAGCCGCGCGCTCCCATATCCCAAGGCGAACAATAGACGTCAGAAAGAAAATAATCGACCGCCCGAAGCCCCGTCGTCGCCGTATAGCCGATCGCTGTCATCTGCACCGGCGCAGGCCGATATGTGAGCACAGGCAGACCGCTCGTCTGCGTATGCCCGGCAAGATCCACGAGGATATCGACGCCATCCTTGGCGATTCGCTGCGCCGCATCCTTCACGGAAAGGCGCGAGATATCTTTCCACTGCACGTTTTTTTGCCGAAAGAGCGTCGTCACACGGTCACGCTTGCCCAGCGCATAGCAAGTGACCTCAAAAGAATCGGCGTCAAAATCCCGCACGAGCGGCATGATGAAGTACGCTGCCGCATGAAGCCGAAAATCAGGCGAGATGTAGCCGATACGCAGCTTGCGGCTGAACGTGCGCACACGCTTTTTTCCCGTAGGCGGCGCCGTCGGTTGGACAGTGAGAGGCGCCGCCTTCCCGCTGAAAAGAGGTGCGGCGTCGCGTGCCTCACGCCTTTCTTTCACACGCTGCGTCCGCGCAAGCTCCGCCTTGAACGCCGCATATTCTTCTTCCTCCGCCATGCGCCTTTGATTCGCGCGCTCCTCCCACGCCCAAAGGCGCATCGCCGTCTCGTCTTTCGGCTGAGGCAACGCCTTTTGTGCGATGCGAGAAAGCGGCTCGCACGCCTTCTTCGCCTGCTGCGCCACAAGAGCCGCACCGCGTCTTTCGCGCTCGGCTTTTGCTGCTGCCGCCGCCATCGCTTCACCCACAGAGATGGATGCGCTCGGCTGCGCCTTGCCTGCATCGCCCAAACGTTCACGATACGCATGATAGAGCTTCCTGCCTGCAAAAAACTGCTCATAACCGCGATGAAGCCGCAGCGATTCCCCCGGCGTCCTCGTACGGTAATTCGAGCAAAAAAGAGCCTTGCTGTAGCAAGCCGCCGCCTCATCGCCCGTGAGCATTTCGCTCGCCGCAAACAGCGTGTTCATGGAAAGCTCCGGCTCCGCTGCAAGCAGCCACGCATCAGCGAGCCACGAGAGCGCCTTGAGACGCACATAGCGCAGAGATTCCGTCCAAAGCGATTCGGCAGTCTCTTCTGTCGCCTGCACGATACCAAGAAGTTCTTTGATCTCTTCCTCTAAGGCAAAATCCACGGCAAAAAAACCGGCATACACAAGCCTCGCACGCAGGTTCCCCGGCTCACATTTTTCTGCGTGCGCCAAGTATCCTTGCGCTTTTTCACGCTCATTCATATAAAAAGAAGCCTCCGCCATAACGGCATAGGCGTCCGCGTCGTCCGGCACGTGCTGCAGCACTTCTTTCGCCGAAGCGCGCATTCCACGAAAGTCGCCTTGGTTTGCGAATCGATTGGCGATCCCGATCCAATTCTCTTTATCGTCCATAAAGCACACGCTCCAACAAATGTAATCTACACTTCCGGGTGAAGTTCCTTCCCGTACTCCTTGAGAAAAATCTTTTGATACTCTTTGTAACTTTTGGCGAGCGACTTTTCCACGGGACAATGAATGCACCAAAAGCCCGCCTCTTGATTCGGCACGACCGTCTTGAATCCGAGGCGGGAAAACTCGCGGCACTGCGACGTATCGTAGAAATGCCACCCCGTGAAGAGATCTTCACGCCAAGGCACATCATACTGCGTCGCAAGCAAAAGTCCGTCCGCCGCCTCAACCTCGACCCAACTGCCATCCGGCTCTTTGAGGTGCGTATCGACGATGCTCTCTGCCTCGCACGCATGGAGTACGCGCCCATAACAGCGAAGCCCGTCCCACCACACACCGCTTCTCGGCAGTGAACGGCAGCCGATGACGCCAAGGACGCCGATGCTCTCGTCTGCAAAAATATCGAGCATCGCCTGCGGAAAATCCCTGTAGACGAGCAAAGTATCTTGATGCAGGTAAACCTTGTAACGCGCCGCACTCCTCGCCATGCCTTCATTGTACCCCGCCGTCATGGACGACGCGCCGCGCACGGCAATATAGTCCGCACGAAAGCCTTCGGGCAGGCGCAGATGGCGCAGATAGAGCAGACATTCGGCGTACCACGCTTCATCGTTGACACAAGTGATGAACGCGATCGCTTTTTCATCGCTCATCTTCCGCTTCCCCTTCCTGCCCCATCGTCTTTGCCGCAAATGCTCGGACGAGCGCCTGCACTTCACACTCGGAAAACTTCCGCCGCGCCGTCTCAGCGATCTCCACCGCCAACGACGGCTCCGCCGTTCGCAGCAGTACATCGACAAGCCTTGCCTGATGCACGATGGTCTGCGCGGCAAAATCCAGCAAATACTCGGGGAAAATTCCTTCCGCGCGATACATCTGCCAAAGAGCCGCCGCATTTTTCTCCGATTCAATGCCATACTCCAAGCGGCGCAAGAATGTCACAAGACGGCGGCGCACAGCGGGCGTAAAGCATTCCTTCAGCGGCGCTACTTCATCCGATGTGCGCCGCGCCGAGCAAAGCCAAAACTTCACTTCCAAGTCGCGTTCTTGATTCTCAAAACCTGCTGATTCAAGCCGCGCAAGCACATTTGCAGGCGCTTCGCACAGCACGGGCAGAAAAGAAACTTCCTTATAAAAGGAAGCCGCAAGCAGCGTTTCCATCTCCAAACGTGCAAAGATACGGCGCACAATCGCATAAAAATGGCCTTCGCGCAAATCCTCAAGGACACTCCAATGGCGCACGTTCAAAAAGCTCGTCAAAAGGCGGCCCGTCGGCTGCAAAAACAGCCCGAATCCTGCGGCAATATCCTGCGGATTGCCCGCCGTCTCCAAACAGCGATCAGCAATAATGAAGTCAAAGGTTTCTCGCGCAAAAGGAAGCGGCGTCTCTCGGTAGTCGAGAAAAGACCACGCTACATCCAATCCCTGCAGGTCGGGCGCTTCGGTGCGCTCCGGCTCCGCCGTCACAGCAAAAAGCAGCGCTTCGGGCAGCATCTCGCGCAGTTTCGGCAAATAGGCAAGGCTTTCCACGACAAGCACGCGAAGCGGCGAACGCGTCGGACGCAAAAACCGCAGCAGTCCGCCGTCATACGCCAATAGCTCATCCCGCTCTTCATCCGTCGCCATCAGTGCATCTTACGCGCCATCTCGCGCGCATTTCCCTTGAGTTCACGCGGCGTATGTCCCTTGAGCCGCCACAGGCGCGTCGTCGCGTGCAGCTCGATGACGCGCGTCGTCAGCTCCTCTTCATCCGTCTCTTCGGAAAGCTTGCCCAGCGTTTCTAGGAACGCCGCGACATCCTTCATACTGCCGCCGTTTTGGAACAACATGAGGATCTTGCCGACGGTCTCCGCCGCCTGCAGAACCTCCATCGAGAACTTCGCCATGAAGAACTGCGCCAGCTGCTTGTACGCGATCGTCGCCTCGATATAGCCTTCTTCCCCCGCATCATACACTTTGCCGTAGGGAATCTCGGCAAAGGGCAGATTTTCTTTTTCCTTCTGCTCCCTCTCAAGCCACGGCGCACTCAAAAGCGTATGATAGCACATGCCGCGCTCCGTGCCGACGACTTCCTTGCACCAACACGAGCCGTTGAGCATCACGCCCATAAACGCGGCAAAATCCAGGCGCTGTCCCTCCTCCAAATAGCCGTTGACCAGGGTAAAGAGCCTATCGTAATCAAGAAAGCCATAGTAAAAGAGCAGCCCTGTCGCCAAGCGCATGATCTCTGTATTGAGCCGTGCGGCATCCTCATAAGCGGCAGAATCCAGACGCTTGAAGACCTCCGCGATCTCCTCAGGCATATACCAGTAGAGCTTTCCCGCATCCGCGCCGACCGCCATGACGCCGAGACCGCAAAGATAGTCGATGCGCTTGTCATCCTCGCGGAAGTCGTCAGCAAGCCCTTCCTTTTCAAAAATATGCCGAAATGCCTGATACTGCTCCTCAAACACTGACGGCAGCCAGCGCTCGGCGAACTGCACGGCAGACGGCAGAAGCAGATCAATGAGTTCCGGTAAGGTCAAATCATCCGTTCCCTCAAGGCAGAGGTTGTACGCCATATCATCAAGCTCTTCGCGGGAAAGGCATCCCAGAGCTGCTTTGAGCGTTCGATGTTCGGGCAAAGCGCGGCGATAAAACCGCGCCTTGCGCTCCGCTTCCCCTGCCAATATCCCATCAAACTCTGCCTTATTTTCCATGACGTCCTTCCTTTCTGTCCCTGTAGCAAGCACGGATAAATGCAGCCGCCCGTCTTCAAGGATCCGCGCTTCCTTTATTTTTAGCATGAAGCCCCAAGAGGTCAAGCCGAAGGGCGCAGACCGATTGGCTAAGTTTCTCTAAGGGCGGCGCACTATGTCCACAAAGTGGACGTTTGTGCGTGCAGTTTTCTCAGAGAGCTTCTAGTCGAAATACTCAGCGATGCCTGCGGCAATACCCTGCGCCGCCTTTTCCACACCATCGTCCGAATTCATCATTTGTTCCTCGCGCGGGTTCGAAAGAAACGCCGTCTCCAGAAGCGTCGCCGGCATATTCGTATGGCGGCAGACATAAAATGTGCAGGGCTTCGTGCCGCGATCCAGCGTGCCGATCCGACGCAGCACATTTCGCTTGACTGCATCGGCAAGCCGCTTGCTGTCTGCCGAGCCGCTCTCATAGTAATAGCCCGTCGTGCCGTGCGCCTCAGGACCTGAGAACGCATCGAGATGTATGCTGAGGAAGATGTCCGCATTATTTTGGTTCGCTATATCGCAGCGCGCCTGCAGCTCCTCGACATCCGTAGCGTTCACTTTCTTAGGGGAAACCTCTGTATCTGCCGTGCGCGTCAGGATGACCTCCGCCCCCTGCTCTTCCAACAACACCTTGAGCCTTCTCGATATACGAAGCGCGATGCTCTTCTCCGTCACACCCGTCGGTCCGATGGCGCCCGTATCGCTGCCGCCGTGACCGGGGTCAATGACGATGCGCTTGCCGCTGACGCCGGGCAGAGCGCTGCCCTCGCTTTTCGAGCGAGGCGGCAAAACGGCGTTTTCCGCATCCGAAGAAGATGTATCCGCAGAGTCTGTGGAGCTGTCCTCTTCATCTGTCGAGCGCGTCCCATGACCGAAGTCGATGTTCGAGCCGCCCGAAGAAGCGCTGCCGGAAGAAGCCGCGCCGCCCGACAGATTGCCGAAATCCATGACCACGCGGTATGGCACAGCGCCGCCCTCCAAAGAAAACACATCGTAATTGCTGCGGTTCTTATATATCTCCGTTTCCACAACGACGCGCACCGTGCTCTTGTCAAACTGCCCCAAGCGCACCTTCGTCGCAAAGCGGCTCTTGATCTCCTGACTCTTCGTCACCGACGGTGAAAGACGCGCACCCAAAAGATCGACGACGACGCGTCCCGGCGCAGTCAACGTCATCGAGCGGTAATCGACTTCACCATCTGCATCGACGACAATGCGCACCTTATCCTTATCTGCGTGGACGCGCACATTCTTGATCTCGGCAAGAGGCGCCGCTTTTGCCGTGTGAAAAGCAAAAAAAGCAGGAAAAATCACACCCAGCAGCAGAGCAAAAAAGACCAGACGACGAAACAACACGTTCATGCGAACCCCTCCCGTAACCTCAAAGCATGTTGCGCAAAAACGCCTGCGTACGCTCTTCCTGCGGGTGTTGGAAAAGCGCGTCGGGCTTTCCCTGCTCCACAATCGTACCGTCCGCCATGAACACCACCTGCTGCGACACCTCACGGGCAAACGCCATCTCATGCGTGACGACGACCATCGTCATGTGCTCCGTCGCCAGTTCACGCATCGTTTTCAAGACCTCGCCCGTAAGCTCGGGATCAAGCGCCGACGTCGGCTCATCAAAAAGCATGATCGCAGGCCGCATCGCCAAGGCGCGTGCGATGGCGACGCGCTGCTGCTGCCCGCCCGAAAGCCGCGTTGGATACGCGTCGCGCTTATCGTAAAGCCCGACTTTTCTAAGAAGCTCCTCCGCCGTCGGCACGATCGCCTCGCGCCTCATGCCCTTGACCTGCATCGGCGCTTCCAAAAGATTTTCAAGCACCGTCATGTGTGGAAAAAGGTTGAATTGCTGAAACACCATACCCATTTTCAAGAGAAGCATACGACTCTTCTCGCTTGAAGCATACTCCGTATGCCCCGCCTCATTTTCTAAAGCAAGAAAGTCTCCATCGACCTCGATCGACCCTTTATCGATCTCTTCGAGACGGTTGATACAGCGAAGCAACGTCGATTTTCCTGAACCCGACGGCCCGATGATCGAAAGCGTCTCGCCCCGCCTCGCCTCAATGTCGATGCCGCGCAAGACCTCGTTCGTACCAAAGCTCTTATGGATGCCGTGCATACGGATCGCCGGCTCATTCCTCGTACTTGCCATAGTACGCCTCCAATTTTTTGAATCCCCATGTCAAAACGAACGTCATCGCGAGATAAAAGACCGCCGCCACAAAGAACGGCGTCATATCGAACTCACGCTGTACGATCGTACGCGCCACGCGCAAAAGATCGTTCATCGCCAAGATATAAATGAGAGATGTATCCTTGACGAGATTGATCGTCTCGTTGCTCACAGGCGGCAGCACATGGCGAATCATCTGCGGCACGATGATGCGCCGCATCGTCTGCGTATACGTCATGCCGAGCGACTTCGCCGCCTCGTACTGTCCGCGCCCGATCGACTGAATACCCGCGCGGAAAATCTCCGCAAAATACGCCGCATAGTTGAGCGTGAAGGCGAGAAGTGCCGCCGCGATGTCGGGCAGACGTATGCCGATCATCGGCAAGGCGAAGTAGACGAAGAGAAGCTGAAGCATCAGCGGCGTGCCGCGCATGATCCAGATATAAAACTCCATCAAGTGACGCAGCGGTCCGAGGTTCGATATGCGGCAAAGCGCGACGGCAAGACCGAGGGGAAGCGACAAAAGAAGCGTCACACAAAAGATTTCCAAAGTGATTTGTGCACCTTCGAGCATCAAGAGCGCTGTCCCCAAAATATTTTCCATAGATTCCTCTCCTCATTTCCCGGAGCATCGCATCCATGTACCGCTCCGACGATTGCCCTTCTATCTTATCACAAATTTTCCCTTTCGCCCATATTTTTAAGAGAAAATAGATATGCAGCATAGGAAAACAGACAAACCGTTGTCCGTCCGCATGAAGAACGACCCGCACACATACGCCAAAATATACCATACTCTGAGAGGCAGATGGGATGATTGTCGTAACCGATACACGAAAAGAAGCCGCCCCGCAGGACGGCTTCTTTTTTCGGAAGTGCAGCTGCATCTTCCAACACTATCACATATAATCGAGCGGCGTCTTCTTCTTCGCCTGCTTGAGCGTGCCGAGTTTTGCAGAAATCCATTCCACGATGACGTAGAACACAGGGATCAAAAACACGCCGAGAATCGTCGCAAAGAGCATACCGCCGACGACGGCGACGCCCATGCCGTTTCTCGCAGAAGCGCCCGCGCCTGTTGCAACGGCAAGCGGCAGGCAGCCGATGATGAACGCGAAGCTCGTCATGAGGATCGGGCGAAGGCGCAACCCCGCTGCCTCGATCGCCGCCTTGACCGGCTCCATGCCCCGATCGACGCGCACCTTCGCAAACTCGACGATGAGGATCGCGTTCTTCGCCGCCAGACCGATGATCATGATGATGCCGATCTGCATGTAGATGCTGTCCTGCAGCCCTGCATTCATGTGGTGGAACAGGATCATGCCGCCCATGCCGAGCACATACTCGGAAAGAAGCGCGCCCAAGATACCTGTCGGCACCGTCAAAAGCACGGCAAACGGCACGCTCCAGCTCTCGTAGAGAGCCGCGAGGCAAAGGAATACGAATACAAAGCACAAGGCGAGCACACGAAGCGTCGAACTTCCCGCCGTCTTTTCCTCGCGGCTCTGACCCGACCACTCGACGTTGAATCCTGCAGGAGCCACTTCAGATACGACCTCTTCCGCCGCACGCATCGCGTCGCCCGAGCTGTAGCCCGAGGCGGCGTTGCCTTGGATCTGCACGGCACGCGCCGAGTTGAAGCGCGAGATGATCGGTGCGCCCGTGCCGCGCTTCGGCTTCAAGAGCGTGTCAAGCGGCACCATCGTGCCCGCGCTCGACCTGACGAAGATGAAGCGCGTCGCCTCAACCTCCGAGCGATACGGCATATCCGCCTGCATCATGACCTTGTAAGTGCGGCCGAACTGGTTGAAGTCATTGACCTGATAGCCGCCGAAGTTGACCTGCAGTGCTGTGAACACGTCGCTCATCTGCACGCCGAGCTGCTTGACCTTCTCGCGGTCGATCTCGAAGTCGTAAATCGGCGAGTTGACGCTGTACGTCGTCCGCACACCCTGCAGCTCGGGACGCTGGTTCATCGCCTGCACGAGCTGCTTTGTGATCGTATCAAGCTCTTCATCCGTATGCCCCGACATATCCTGCAGCTGCATCGTCCAGCCGCCGACCATGCCGAGTCCCGGCAGCGCCGGCATGTTGAACGCGATCACCTGTGCCTCAGGCGCGACCTTCGCACCGATGCCGAAGGTCTTGCCGATGAGCATGTTGATATTTGTCTCGATCGTCGTGCGCTCACTCCACGGATCCAGTCCGACGAAAATCGTGCCCGCGCTCGACTTCGCGCCGAAGGACAGGATATCGAAACCGTTGATGGCCATGACCATATCGACGCCGGGCAGTTCCTTGAGAGAAGCCTGCACTTTGTCCATGCTCTCCTGCGTGACGTTGGTCGACGTGCCGGGCGGCAGACTTACGGAAACGATGTAAAAGCCTTGATCCTCATCGGGCACGAAGGTCGACGGCATGTTCTTGTAGACGATCGCCGTAAGAGCGCAGACGAGCACCATGAAGAGAATGGCGAAACGCGACTTGCGAATCATCTTGGCGACAATGCCCAAGTAGCCGCTCTTCGTCTTGTCAAACCATCTATTGAAACCGGCAAAGAAGCGGTCGAGAATGCCCTTCTTGTCCGCCTTATCCTTCGCGTGCGGCTTCAAGATCAAAGCGCAAAGAGCCGGCGTCAAGGACAGGGCGACAAATGCCGAAATCGCCATAGAGATGGCGATGGTCAAAGCAAACTGCTTGTAGAGCACGCCCATCATGCCGCCGAGGAAAGCAACAGGCACGAACACAGCGGCGAGCACGAAAGCGATCGCCACGACAGGTCCCTGCACCTCGTCCATCGCACGCTCCGTCGCATCGACAACACTCAAACCCTCGCTCATGTGATGCTCGACATTTTCGATGACGACGATGGCGTCGTCGACGACGAGACCGATGGCGAGAACCATCGCGAAGAGCGTCAATGTGTTGATGCTGAAATCAAGCGCGATGAAGGCGATGAACGTGCCGATCAAAGATACGGGCACAGCGAGAAGAGGAATCAGCGTCGCACGCCAGCTCTGCAAAAAGAGGAAGATGACGAGCACGACGAGGAGAAGCGCCTCGACGAAGGTGTGCACGACCTCCGTGATAGACTCACGAATGTAGTTCGTACTATCGACGATCGTATCGCAGCGCATCTCGGGCGGGAAGTTCGGCCTTGCTTCGTCGATGACCTGTTTGACGGCAGCGACCGTCTGCATGGCATTGGCGTCGCTCGTGAGCTGGACGCCCATAGCAAGCGCCGGATGTCCGTTCGCCTTGGCGATGATGCTGTTCGTTTTCGCGCCCGTCTCCACACGCGCGACATCCTTGAGGCGCACGAAGCTGCCGTCACCCGAAGCGCGCACGATGATATTGCCGAACTGCTCGGGCGTCACGAGACGGCCGTTGATCTTGCCCGTCGCCTGCTTTTCCTGCATCTCGGGCACGGGCATCGCACCGATCGTACCCGCCGGCGCCTGCATGTTCTGCTCCTTGATCGCAGCTGCGACATCAGAGACCGTCAAGCCGAGCTCGGCGAGCTTATCCGGATTGAGCCAGACGCGCATCGAATAATCCGAGCCGAAGATCTGGACGTCGCCGACGCCATGCACGCGCTTGATCTTATCAAGAAGATAGATCGTCGCATAATTCTTGAGGAACGTGCTGTCGTAGAGGTCGCTATCCGAATACATGGAGACCATCATCGCCATGTCGTTCGACGCCTTCTTCGTCGTAACGCCGACCGTCTTGACGTCGTCGGGCAGGCTCGCCGTCGCCACGGCGACATTGTTCTGCACCTTGACCGAATCCATGTCGCCGTCCGATCCGGTCTCGAACGTGACCGTCAGACTGTAGCGCCCCGTATCGTCCGAGTTGGAGCTCATGTAGTCCATGCCCTGCGTGCCGTTGACCTGATCTTCAATGATCTGCGCGACCGTCTGATTGACGACGCTCGCGCTCGCACCCGTGTACATCGTACCGACGGTGACCGTCGGCGGCGAGATCTGCGGGTACTGCGCGATCGGCAGCTGAAGCCCCGCGATGACGCCGCAGATGACGATCAAAAGCGCGATGACGATGGCAAAAATCGGCCGATGGATAAAAAACTTTGCCAAGCTTATGCCCTCCTATGCCTATTTGCCCAACGTGCTCACACTGGAGTCAAATGCCTTCATATCGTTTTCGAGCGAGAAGCCCATGTCGGCTGCCGTGACCTCTGTCGGAGAAAGCTCGACGCCCTCCTGCAGGTTCGTCAGACCTTCGACGACGACGAGATCATTCGCCGAGACGCCGTCCTTGATGATGTAGAAGCTGCCCACCTTGTCGCCGAGCGTCACGGTGCGTGCCTTCGACTTGCCGTCCTCCATGACCATCACGAAGGACTTGTCGAGAAGCTGCTGCACGGCGCGCTCGGGCACGAGAATGGCGTTCGGTACCATCTGTCCCGAGATCTTCACGCGTGCGAACATGCCGGGAAGCAAAAGACCGCCGGGGTTGTCGAAGAGCGCCTTGATCTTCAAAGTGCCCGTATTGTCCTTCAAGGCGCGATCCGTCTCGACGATGCGTCCGTCGATCGGATATGCCGTGCCGTCTGCGAGCGTCAGCGATACCCGTGTCGAAGGAGCGCCCGCGCCGCGCATGGCGGCGCCCATGAACTTCAAGTAATCCGTCTCACTGATGCTGAACGCCGCGTAGACGGGATCGTTCGTGCCGACCGTCACGAGCGTCGTATTGCCCGCCGTGACGAACGTGCCGACAGCAACATCGTCGACGGCGAGCTGTCCCGTCATCGGCGCGTAAATCGTCGTGTCGGCAAGATCCTGCTGTGCGCGGCGAAGAAGCGCTGCATTCGCCTCAGCCGCCGACTCATAGGCGCTGACGTTCGCACGCTGCGTCGCCACCGTCTGCTCCGGAATCGCCGCCGCCTCGTAGAGCGCCTCATAGCGCGAGAGATCGACGCGCGCGTTGCTCAGCGTCGCCTCCGTCTGCGCGAGCGCCGCCTGCGCCTGCCAGACAGCGGACTCGTACTGACGCGAGTCGATACGATAGAGCGGCTGCCCCGCTGTGACGAAGTCGCCGCCCTTCACATACTTCTCGACGACGGCGCCTGAGACTTTCGACTGCACCTTGACCTCGTCCTTGCCCGCAATCTGCCCCGCATACTCGCTCGTGATCGGCGTATCCTGCTGCATTGCCTTCATGACTTTGACCTGCGCCGGACCCTTCTGCATCCCCTGCTGTCCTCCGCAGCCGCTCAAAAGCAGCGCGAAAGAGAGAACGGCTGCCGCAAAAAGCATAGAAAAGCCGCCTGTTTTTTTCTGTAGGAAAACCAAGATTCCTCTGCCCCTTTCTTTCCCCTCGCCTGCTTTTCGAGACTGCGGGACGCTTGATTGCCTTATCTTCTAATGAGGCGATACCGCCCCTATAATTTCCAATAGTATATGAACGAAATCGAAAAGTCAAGAAAAAGAAACGGCAGGCAAACAGGAAAATCCCTGCCGCCCGCCATCTTCATCACTCACTTTTCCTCTACTTTTCGTTCTTCCATCATTTTCTGCAGACGCATCATATCCTCCATCGTCGGCATACCCTTGATGCCTGCTTCCTTGGCGAACTCTTTGAGCACCTGCAGCGACGGCATACCGCCTTTCGCCATCTTCTGCATACGCTGCATCATCTCGATCGACGGCACGCCGTTCATACCGACGCCGTGCATTTTCTCCTTTTCGTTCCCGTGCTTCTTATCCTGCGCCGCGATGCGCTCAACGCTCATCGCATTCTCCCCCGTCAACAGGTACTGAATGCACTCAACCGTCGTCTGCGCGATGTTGACCTCCCAGAATTTGCCTGCGATGGTCAACGCATACTGTACGCCGTTAAAAGCGACGAGTCCGCGCTTTTCCCAAAGTTCATAGAGCCAGCGAAGTCCCGTAAGACGCTCATCCATCGCCTCAAGGCGTGAAAGATCCATAAGCCCGTATTCCAGCATATTGACTGCACAGTTGGAAAACGGCTGGATCTTCGACTGCTTCACAAGCCCCATGATCGGCTTCTGATTGCTCGCCACAAGCATCGCGTACGGCTGCAGCACACGATGCAGCATGACGGCATAACCTCCGAGGAAGCCGCCCGCGCTGCTGCCAAAGGGGAACATCGGCACGCCTCGTTTCGCGAGCGCATTGTAGAGACTGCGCTCACGGCTGTTGCGCGCCCAATGGCACATACTGAGCTGATGCCAGCCGCGCTTCTTCATATAATCGTACGCGAAGGCGAACATCTTCGCCTGCTCCTTCGTCGTCGCCGCAGGAGCAAGTTTCCCCTCAGAAATGCGCTTATTAAGATCGCTGCCCTCGTATACATTGAGCTGATAGAAGTCGGCGCCGTCGATGCCTGAGGCGATGAGATCATCAAGATCCTGCTGCCAGACCTCCATCGACTGACCGGGAAGCCCATAGATGAGATCAATCACGACTGAGCATTGCTCGTATGACTTCAAGAGCTTGAGCCGTTCGAGGACTTCTTCTCTCGTTTCGAGTCTGCCCTGTGACTGGCGCACCTTCGTATCGAAGGACTGCACGCCGAGCGAGATGCGGTTGACGCCGTTCGCGAGCCACGCCTCAATCTTCTCGGGCACAAGATCGTGGATACGACCTTCGAGCGTCAGCTCGTAATCGTTCGCTAAGGGAAGCACGCGGCGCAGCGTACTGAGGACGCGCACGGCGTTCTCTGCCGAAAGAGATGTCGGCGTGCCGCCGCCGATGAATACGGCGTGTATGAGACCGCCCTTGAGACGCGGTGCGTCGGCAGCCGCTTCGATCTCCTCGATCAGCGCCTCGACGTAGTCATCCTCCGCCGACTGCTGCGCAGCATTTTGGAAGAAGCCGCAGTACAAACACTTCGTCTTGCAGAACGGAATGTGAATGTACGCCGTCTGCACCTCGCCTTTTTTCGCGGGCGTGTTCATGATGCTGCGCCACGTCTCCTGTGCCTCGGCAGGCGGCACAACCTCACCGCGCACCCCCGCATGGACGACGCGCTTTCTCGGAAAACTTTCCGTCAACGGATCATCCGTCTCCCGACCAAATTGCAGTTCGCGCTGCTCCTCGGTATCGGCGGCAAACATCTCTTCTAACTTATAAGCCATCACGCTTCACCTCACGAAATCTTCGCCATCGTCTCCTCGGCAAACTTCTTCGCCGCCGCCAAGTCTGCCTCATCCGGATGCGTCGCTGCCTGCGCATGGAGTGCATCACGCTCCGGCGACTGCCCGTGGACATGCCCCTTCGGATATTTCTTATACATCATCTCGATGACCTTGGGATCGACAGCGCCTTGGCAGATGAACCTGCCGACAGGCGTCTTGCCTTCGGGCAAAAGCTCGGCAGCCTTGTCAAGACTCTCCTCCGCATGAGCCGATTTCGGATTCGCACCGAGCGTCGCGAAGATCGCCACATGCTTGTTCGTCAGCTTCGGCAACAATTCCGCCGTCGCCGCATCCGCCGTGCCGCGATCAACCCAGAAGCCCACGAATACGCAGTCATAGTCGGCGAGATCAGCAGGCACTTCCTTGATGGAAACCGCCTGCGTTCCTGCGGGCAGACCGCTGGCAATCGCTTCGCCGACCTTCTTCGTGTTTCCCGTAAGAGACGAATACACAACAATAGTACGCATAAAAAACTCTCCTTTTCTGAATAAAATTCATGAATATAGTATTATCTATATTCATATTATAACACATCATCCCTCAATGGGAAGAGGCCGGGAGAAAAAAATATTCTAATCTTTCCTCTCGCCGTCCCCTGCGGGTTGTACTGCTTTCGTTTGCCTGCGCTCAGTTCAAGTAGAAGTTCACCGGTGTCGATACCGTGACGGTCTGCCCCGTGGGATTCGGGAAGCTGCCGACTGCACGCGCTGCATCAAGCGCCGCATCATCGAGGATGTCGCTGCCCGACGAACTGCCGAGCGAGACGCTGACGATGCTGCCGCTCGTATCAATCGTGCAGATGACGGACACCGATCCCTCCAAACGGCGCTTGATCGCCATGTAGGGATACTGCTTATTCGCGTCGATCGCCGCGCGGAAGCCTGCCGCATCGAAGGGCGAAGTGCCCGTTCCCGAAACGTTGCCGTCGCCCGAGCCTTGACCTGCACCCGAGCCTTCACCGTAGCCATGTCCGTCCCCTGTGCCCGAGCCGGATCCTGTGCCGCTGCCCGAGCCTGTGCCGCTGCCCGTACCCGTACCGCTGCCTGCACCTTCTCCTGCGCCTGCGGTGGCTGCCGCCGGCGCGGAGCTGCTCGAAGACGCGGATGATGTGCTCGGTGCAGCATCCGGAACCGGCACCGCCTCCGGCGTCTTTACAGCCGTCGGCTCCGGCAGGATCGGTTGTGTCTGGGTCTGCGTCTGCTGCACGGTCTCCACACGCTTTGCCACTTCTTCCGGCTTCAGCGGCTCAGGAAACGCAGCTGCGCCGCCGCCCCCGCCTTCATGTCCGCTGCCTTGGCTGAAATTCGAAGTCGCAAGGTCAACAACGTATGTCTGCTGTTCCTTCTCCGCGACGATCTCCGCCAGACCGATGGCAAAAATCACAGCGACTACGACGTGAAGCAGGGCGGAAGCAAGGTACGCTTTTTTCCATGAAAGGTTCTGCTCCATATATTCTTCCTTCCCTCATTCACTTCTGCTCGGCAGCGATCGACAAGCGCGTCACTCCCGACGTCTTGAGCATGTCCATGACGGCGACGACCTGACCGTGCGCCGTACGCTTGTCCGCCTGCAGGACGACTGCGGCGTTGGCATTCTCCTGCATGTGCTGCTTCATAATCGTCGCAGACTCGGTGATGCTCACGGGCTTATTGTCGATCGTGATGTGGCCTTCCTCGTCGAGCGTCATGATGATCGGCAGCTGTGCGGGAGCGGACGCGCTCTGCGCCTGCGGCAGCTGCACGGCAAGCGCTTTTTGCGCAACCGTCTGCAAGCTGTTCATCATGAAGAATACGAGCAGGAAGAAGATGATGTCGATCATCGGGATGATCATGAATACCGGCTTTTTTCCTGTGCGATGTTTGCTGAAGTTCATGCCTGATCCCAACTTTCCTTTTTCGCCCCGAGGACTGTCGAGCAAAGACGTTCCGTATCCGTGACAAGCGTATCGAGCTGATGATCAAAGTATGTGTAGAAGCAGAAGGCGATGATCGCCACGCAGAGACCACTCGCCGTCGCGACGAGAGCCTCGCCGACGCCGCCCGTGATCGCCGCCGCACCGCCGCCGTTATCCAGCACGCTGAACGTCTGGATCATGCCCGTGACCGTACCGAGAAGACCGAGGAGCGGCGCGATCGTGACGATGGCACTGAGGTAGTCGAGATAGCGATGGAAGCTGATCGATTCCATCGACATACGATCTTCAAAAGCGCTCTTCATCGCCGCTTCCGACTTGTCATGCGCCATGCCCTGCCCAATGACGCGGCTCAAAGCCGAAGGGAACTCCTCGCAGAGCTGACGCACGACATCCCAGTCCTTCGCCGTCGCTGCATGATAAACGCCGTGAAAAAACGCCTTTGAACCCTTGCGATTATTGCGGAAATAATAGAATCTCTCGACTGCGATCGCCAACGTGATCAGCGAGAGGATGAGCAGCGGATACATAACGAAACCGCCGCTGTTAAAAAGGTGAATAAAGTTTTCCATTTGTCAACCACTCCTTAAACATTGAGAATATCTCCACCGTCCTTAGGGACGGCGCCTGACAGCGCAAAAATCCCGTGTCTCCGCCATACCCGGCGAAAGGCATAAGCGCGGAAAAGATCTACCAATCCCACACAAACAAACACTCGTTACTTCATCTATATTCCATTGCCTCCTCTTCCCAAAGATGAAGCGTATACATCATTGAACACGCTTCATAATCATAAATAACGTTAATGATACGCTCTGTATTTTAGCAATAAGGATAAGGATTGTCAATATCTTTTTATACTTTTTTTGAGAATAATTTTTCCTATTTTATTGTGCGTGAATTACTATATAAACACCTTTCCTCTCCTCTTTTGCTATAAATAAAACTTATGACAAAAGAGCTGTGCATACGTCAGCATAGACGCTTGCACAGCTCTTTTATCTCAAATCTGTAAACTTTTTCCTTAAAGCTTCTTCATCTTGCGCAGCGCTTCTCGCGCCGCTCCCTGTTCAGCTTCCTTCTTATTGCGACCCTTGCCTGTGCCGTAGACCGCATCGTTGATGCGCACGGCAAATTCGAAGGTCTTGTCGTGATCAGGACCCGTTTCGGTCAAAAGTTCGTAGGCGATCTTACGATCAACGTGCTTTTGCACGACTTCCTGCAAGGTCGTTTTGTAGTCCTTCATATTTTCGCCGCTGTCGATGGTTAGAAGTTCATCATGCAGCTGCTTCAAAACATATTCATACGCCGTCTGCCAGCCGCGGTCGAGGTAGATCGCGCCGATGACGGCTTCAAAGGCGTCAGCGAGCATGGACGGACGATGCCCGCCGCCCATCGACGCTTCTCCATGACCGAGCAGCAGATACTCGCCGAGCTTGAGTTCTGCCGCACGCCGCGAGAGCGTCGCTTCGCGAACGATGGAGGCGCGCGCCTTCGTCAGTTCACCTTCCGGACGCTTGGGAAATCGCTCGAAGAGATATGTGCTCGTCGCCAATTCCAGAACCGCATCCCCCAAGAACTCCAAGCGCTCGTTGTGCACCACGCCTTTGTTCTTCGCCTCGTTTGCGTAGGAAGTATGCGTGAGCGCTTCATGCAGCAGCACGATGTCCTGAAACTCAATGCCAAGATGCGCAGAGAGCGCCAAGAGAGCCTCCTGACGCTTATTTGACAAAACTTCCGACGCCTTTTTCATGCTCGGAACTTCTTCAATACGAGGCAGGCATTATGTCCTCCGAAACCAAAGGAGTTGGAGAGCGCAGCGCGTACTTTTTTCTCCTTTGCCTTATTCGGTACATAGTCAAGATCCAGCCCTTCATCGGGAGTTTCGTAGTTGATCGTCGGCGGCAGCATGTCATTTTCGACAGCAAGCGCCGTAGCGATGCATTCGACGCCTCCGGCGGCGCCGAGGAGATGACCCGTCATGGATTTGATGGAGCTGACGGATATATCCTTCGCCGCCGCGCCGAATGTCGTCTTGATCGCCTCCGTCTCACCTTTGTCGTTCATGTGCGTCGATGTGCCGTGTGCGTTTACATAGTCGATGTCAGCGGGCGTAAGTCCTGCATCCTCGATCGCGCGCGCCATGCACTTCGCCTGATATTCACCATGCGGCGCAGGGCTTGTGACATGATAGGCGTCGGCATTCGCACCGTAGCCGACAAGCTCGGCGTAGATGTGCGCACCGCGCTTCTCGGCATGTGCAAGGCTTTCCAATACAACGATACCCGAGCCTTCACCCATGACGAAGCCGCTGCGGTTCTTATCAAAGGGGCGCGAAGCGTGCGTCGGATCGTCGTTGTGATCGGCGCAAAGAGCTTTCATCGCGCAGAATCCTGCAACGGCTGCCTCCGAGATGCTCGCTTCCGTGCCGCCGGCAACAGCGACGTCCGCCTTGCCGATTTCGATGGCGCGAAAAGCGTGACCGATGCAGTCCGTACCTGTCGCACAAGCCGTCACAATGCACGCGGACGGTCCGTGCAGACCGTAGGTGATGGCGACTTGTCCCGCTGCCATATTCGCAATCATCATCGGGATAAAAAACGGACTGATCTTCGACGGTCCCTTGTCGAAAAGTTTTTCGTACTGGCTGTGCATCGTTTCGATGCCGCCGATGCCGGCGCCAATGAACGTACCGATACGCTCTCTATCCTCTTTTTCAAGGTCGAGCTTCGCATCCTCGATGGCAAGCTTCGCCGCTGCGACGGCGAACTGCGTATAGCGATCCATGCGCTTTGCTTCCTTCTTGTCGATGTACGCGCCCGGTTCAAAATCCTTGACTTCGCCTGCGATCTGCGCGTTGCAGCCGGATGCATCGAAATGCGTGATCTTGCCAATGCCGTTTTTTCCGGCAAGAAGCGCTTCCCAAAACGCCTCTTTGCCAATGCCGATCGGCGTAATCGCGCCCAGACCCGTTATGACTACACGATTGCTCAAGCTAGACACCTCACTCTGTCTTTCCTATGAAACATTTGAATCTTCTTCCTCTGTCTCAGGAGATTTAACTGATTGCCGCAACTTCAGCGGTCAATCGGCGGAAAATTTCCTTGACCGAAAGGATTTCTTTGATGCGGGAAATGTACTCGCCTGAAAAAACAAGCCCCGTCTCTACATCGCCCTGTTCGGCACGAATGAGCGCACGAATGATACAGAAGTTGTGCGCACATTCCTTGAGACAGTTGTCGCATTGTTTGGGCGGTACGTTGCCTTTCATGATGCGCTCGGCGAAAGGATTTCGAACGGCACGCCCCGGCAAACCCACGGGGCTGTGGATGAGAACGATGTCCTCGGGCTGCGCCTTCAAATAAAACTCCTTCAAAGCGGGAGCTGCATTCGACTCCTCACTCGCAGCGAAGCGCGAGCCCATCTGCACGCCGTCGGCGCCCATCTTTATGAGATCAACCATGTCCTGACCCGTGAGAACGCCGCCCGCCGCCACGACGGGGATGTCCACAGCCTTGCGGATATCGGGAATCAGCTCTCGCACGGAAGTGTCCGTGCCGAGATGTCCGCCGGCTTCCTTGCCCTCGACGACGATCGCCGAGGCGCCAAGACGCTGTGAAATTTTCGCAAGTTTAACAGAGGAGACAATGGGTACGATCGGCGTCCCCGATTCCTTGCCCAAGCCGAACATATCGCGTGAAAAGCCCGCACCCGCCACAACGAGATCGATGCCCTCACTGATCGCCGTCTTTACAACTCGGCTGAATTCCCTCGCCGCTACCATAATGTTGATGCCGATGATGCCCTTTGTCAACGAACGAGCCAAGCGTATCTCATAACGCAGTTCATCATCGTTCAATCCCGATGCGGCGATGAGGCCGACGCCCCCCTGACTGGCCACCGCAGCAGCCAGCTTTGCCGTCGATAGGCGAATGGCCATTCCACCTTGAATGATGGGGATCTTTGCTATCTTTTCGCCAATTTTCAGCTCTGGAAGCTTCAACTTCACTCCTCCAATCGAGGGAAGATCTGATACATCAGTTTCCCTTGGAAATTTCTTCCTCTTAAGAAAATCCCGTGAAGAAACTTCACGGGATTTTCTTCAGGAATGGTAAGACGAGCCTAGAAATTTACTTGCCCTCGTCTTCTTTGTGCTGGTCAATGTAAGTTACGACATCCTGAACGGTCTTGATCTTTTCCGCTGCTTCGTCCGGAATCTCGATACCGAATTCCTCTTCAAATGCCATGATGAGCTCAACGATATCCAAGGAGTCCGCTCCCAGATCGTCAATAAAAGTAGAATCGATGGAAACCTCATCCGCTTCAACGCCGAGCTGCTCCACAACGATATCTTTCACTTTATCAAAAGTCGCCACTACAATTCACCTCCCTCCGGTGTCACTTCTTGGGACTCACTGTCTTTTTCAATGTTTCCCTCTATAATTTATATCACATGACCAAACCGCCGTCTACATTGACAACCTGACCTGTGATATAGGACGCTTGATCTGATACGAGGAAAAGGACGGCGTTTGCAATATCTTTCGGCTCACCCATCTTGCCGAGCGGGATGTCGGCGATGATCTTTTCCTTCACTTTTTCCGGCAGCACAGCCGTCATATCCGTATCAATCGATCCCGGCGCAACGACGTTGACTGTGACGCCGCGCGATGCCATCTCACGCGCCGCTGCCTTAGAAAAACCGATGACGCCCGCTTTCGCCGCCGCATAATTCGTCTGTCCAACATTTCCCACAAGCCCAACGACAGACGCCATATTGACGATGCGCCCCGTGCGCTTCTTCATCATGAGTTTCGATACGACCTTCGTACAATAGTATACACCCTTGAGATTCGTATCCAAGACCTTGTCAAAGTCTTCATCCTTCATCCGCATGAGCAGGGTGTCGCGCGTAATGCCTGCGTTGTTCACAAGAATGTCAATCGTGCCGAATTCCTTAACGACGCTTTCCACCATCGCATCAACGGCTTTGCTGTCTGCGACATCCGCCTGACAAAGCATCGCCTTGCCGCCCGCCGCCTCAATGACAGACTTTACCTCTTCGGCGGCTTTGACATTCCCCGCATAGTTGACAGCGACCTGCGCCCCCTCCTCTGCAAGGCGCAGAGCGATGGCGCGGCCAATACCGCGCGAAGCACCCGTCACAAGTGCCGTCTTGCCGTCTAAAAGCATATTAACGAACCTCCTTAAAATAGTCAAGCGTTTTTTGCAAAGTTTCCAGATTTTCGACGTTCATGCTCGTGATCTTACGGTCAATGCGCTTATTAAAGCCGCAAAGCGTCTTGCCCGGTCCTGCCTCAACGAATACGTCCGCACCGAACGCCTTCATCTTCTCAACGCAGTCTTCCCACTTCACGGGGCTCGCCGCCTGTTTGACAAGGCTTTCCTTGATATCAGCCGCTTTCGTCACGATCTCTGCCGACACATTAGCGACGACAGGGATTTTCGCATCACGAAGCTCGACCTTGTCGAGTTCTGCGGCGAGCTTTTTTGCCGCCGGCTCCATCAACGTGCTGTGGAACGGCGCACTGACGGGCAGGATCACGCTCTTCTTCGCGCCTGCCTCGCCCAGGAGAGCTGCCGCCTTCTCGACGCCCGCCATCGTACCTGCGATGACGATCTGTCCCGGGCAGTTGAAGTTGACCGCCTGTACGGCTCCGACCTCCGCCGAAACCGTCTCGCAGACCTCGACGATTTTTTCGCGATCAAGTCCCATAATTGCCGCCATGCCGCCTTCACCGACCGGAACGGCTTCCTGCATGAAAGCGCCGCGTTTATGGACGAGGAGCACGGCGTCAGAGAAGTCGAGCACATCGGCAGCGACGAGCGCCGAGTATTCGCCGAGACTGTGACCTCCCGTGATCTCGGGCTGGATCCCATGCTCTTTGAGAATCTCGTTTGCAATCACACTGACGGTGAGGATCGCCGGCTGCGTGTTCGCCGTCAGGCGCAGATCTCCTTCCGGTCCATTGAAGCACATGTCCATGATGGAATAGCCGAGCGCCTCGTCCGCCTCACGAAACAGCTTCTTCGCCACATCATACTTCTCGTAAAAATCCTTGCCCATGCCAACCTGCTGGGCGCCCTGCCCCGGGAATACGAATGCGAGCTTGTTCATCGAACCGACCTCTCTTTCATTTAGGAATGGCTGATACATTCAGCCCCCATACTTCACGCATCTGCGCAAATCTGGGCGACTTTATTTTAGCAGCACTTCCTTAGCGTGAACACCTCTTCTTTGCTTTTATTTGCAATGCGCCTCAGCGCCGCTGACGGCGCCGGGCAGCCCCTCCACAATGTTATGTATGATATCTGCGACGGGCAGGATATCGTCGAGCATACCCGAGATCTGCCCGATCATCACGGAGCCGTTTTCAACGTCGCCCTTGTGCGTCGCGAGGTTGAGCTTGCCCGCGCCGAGCTTGTCAAGCTCTTCCGTCGAGGCGCCGCTTCGCTCCATCTCCTCAAACTCACGCGTGAGCTTGTTCGCAAGGACGCGCACGGGATGCCCCGTCGAGCGGCCCGTGACGACCGTCGATCTATCACGCGCTTTCAAGACGAATTTTTTGTAGTTTTCGTGCGCGATACACTCCTTCGACAGCACGAAGCGCGTGCCCATCTGCACGCCCCACGCGCCGAGGGCGAACGCCGCCGCCATGCCGCGCGCATCACCGATGCCGCCCGCTGCGATGACAGGCACATCGACGGCATCAACGACCTGCGGCACAAGCGCCATCGTCGTGATCTCACCGACGTGACCGCCCGACTCCGTACCCTCGGCAATCAGCGCGTCAACGCCCGTTCTGACGAGACGCTTGGCAAGAGCAACGGAAGCGACGACCGGAATGACCTTGCTGCCGATCTCCTTGAGCGCCGGGATGTACTCGCCGGGATTTCCTGCACCTGTCGTCACGACAGGCACGCGCTCGTCTACGACGACCTGCATGACCTCCTTGACGAAGGGCGACATGAGCATGATGTTGACGCCGAACGGCCTCTCTGTCCAACCCTTGCACTTTTGGATCTCCGCACGCAGAACATCCGGCGGCATGTGACCCGCGCCAATGATGCCAAGGCCTCCGGCATTCGAGACGGCAGAAGCAAGCTCTGCCGTACCAATCCAAGCCATGCCCCCCTGGAAGATTGGATACTTTATCCGCAGCAGCTGACAAATACGATTTTCTTCAAACATCCCTTATCCTCCTATATACCCATCTCATGATCGAACAGCTTCTGCGGCAGACTCCCCTGTATCCGCCGCACGGCGTTTCCCGCCGTCGTCCAAAGCCGCTTCGCGGGCCAGATTTTCTTTGATATGCGTGAGGACGTCACTTTCCACATAGTCCTTGGCGACGCGTATAGCACTCGCAATCGACTTCGCATTCGACGAGCCGTGCGCGATGAGGCAGCAGCCGCGCACACCCAAGAGCGGTGCGCCGCCGTACTCTGACACGTCGATCGTCTTGCCGAGCTTTTTCAGCGCCGGCAGCAAGAGAAACGCGCCGATCTTTGCAAGCAGCCCGCCGTTCTTCACGGCGTCCTTCGCTAGACGCACAAGCGTCTTTGCAAGTCCCTCTGCAAATTTTAGCACAACATTGCCGACAAATCCATCACAAACAACGACATCGAAATTCCCTTTGGGTATGTCGCGCCCTTCCGCATTGCCGCGAAAATTCACCGTCGTCATGGCTTTTAGAAGCGGATATGTCGCCTGCGCCTGCTCGTTGCCTTTCGTTTCTTCTTCGCCGATGTTCAATAACCCGACGCGCGGCTTCTCTATGCCAAAGACATGCTCGGCATAGAGCGATCCCATGATCGCCCCCTGCACGAGGTGCTTGGGCTTGCTGTCGACATTCGCCCCTGAATCAAGGAGCAGCGTCACACCCTTCGGCGTCGGCATCGGCGTCGCAATCGTCGGACGGTCCGCGCCTGCGATGCGCCCGAGGATGAACTGCGCCGCCGCTACCGCGCCGCCCGTCGAGCCGGCGGAAAGGACAGCGTCGCAAGAGCCATCCTTGACGAGGCGCGTCGCGACGACGACGGATGAATCCTTCTTCTGGCGCACAGCGGTGACGGGATGCTCTCCCATCTCAACGACCTCACTCGCGTGCAGCACGGAGATGCCTAAGCTCCGCCAGCCTTCTTCCCTGGCGAGAACCTGCATGATCTTCTCCTCGTCACCGACGAGAACGATCTCACAGCCATATTTCTTCGCAGCCCGAACTGCGCCAAAAACGATCTCTTTCGGCGCATAGTCCCCGCCCATGGCATCCACTGCAATCTTCACGAACGATCTTTCCTCCTCAGACACATGCCTCACTCTAGTATCTTCGCTGTCTTTGCGATAATTCCTTTTAGGAATGCAAAAAAGAATGAGCAGGACATAATCGCTTATATCCTGCTCACCCCAAATTTCTTACTCGTCTGCAGCAACGACTTCTCTGCCATCGTAGTAACCGCACTCGGGGCAAACACGATGGGGCATCTTCGGCTCATGACATTGCGGGCACGAAACGAAGCCGGGAGCCGTAAGCTTCCAATTCGCGCGACGCGAATCACGGCGAGCCTTTGACATTTTACGCTTAGGTACTGCCATTCGGGAAACACCTCCTTAGTATGTGCAACATTCTTCTACTTCTTCAAAAGCTGCTCCAAAGCCGCCAGCCTTGGATCGGGAACCATGCGGTCACAGCCGCACTCGCCCTCATTGAGGTTCGCACCGCATTTCGGGCAAAGCCCAAGGCAATCCGGCCGACAAACATTGTGAATGGGCTGAGCAGCAAGAAGTGTATCCCGAATCAACGGCGAAATGTCTATCTTGTCGTCAACGATAGAAAGACCGCTTTCGTCGTCCGTTCGTCGGACTTCTTCAGCAAACGCATAGCTCTCACGAGACGAGACGCACGCAAGGCACCGATCACAGACAAACATTCTTTCGCAGCGCACGCAGCCTGTGAGTCGATAGGACGCGCCCGTGGCAAGAATCTCGCATTCGACCTCAACCGGTCCATCTATGCGGCAATTCTCCGGCACGGCATCCAATTCTTCCGCTGTCGTGACAAACGAAAAAGAAACGCCCCTGCCTATCGCGGCGTTTGCATCAGCAATACAAACCATCATCATTCTGCATCGACCTCAAGGTATTATAGCAAGGCGAAATTTATTTGTCAAGAAAATGCAAGGCTTTCATTCTGACTGCCCATGCGATAGCCGCGAAGGTCGAGCGTCACATAGTTGAAGCCTGCCGCACGCACAGCAGCTTCGATCTCTGCTCGATGCTGCAAAAAAACATCGAACTCACGAGGCTCGATTTCGATGCGTGCAAGTTTGCCGTGATGGCGCACGCGGAGCTGACCGCAGATGAAGCGGCGCAGAGCGTTTTCTGCGGTTTCAACGGCCTGCAGGCGTTCCTTCGTCAATGCGACGCCGTACTCGATGCGCGAAGCGAGACAGGCAGCGCTGGGCTTTGACCACACGGGAATGCCCCATGCCTTTGCCGCCTCGCGTATATCGCGCTTCGTCCACTGCGCTTTTGCGAGCGGCGAGACGACGAAGGGCGCAAGCTCTTCCATCGCGGCAAGTCCCGGGCGATAGTCGTCTGCATCGTCGGCGTTCGTGCCGTCGAGAACACATGGAAAGCCGCGCTCCTTCGCCCAAAGGACAAGCATTTCAAAGCGACGCTTCTTGCAGTAGTAGCAGCGGCGCTCGTCGTTTCTTACGACATCGGGCGAGCCGAGATCGTCCGCCGGAAGAAGCGTCAGAGGAACGCCTGCAAGCTCGGCGCAGCGTTTCGCATCCGCCCGCTCCGCATCGGCAAGGAGTTCGGATACAGCGGTAACGGCAGCGACCTTCGCCGCGCCAAGCGCACGCACCGCTGCCATGAGCAGCACGGCACTGTCGACGCCGCCCGACAGGGCGACAGCAGCCGTGTCATAAGAACACAGGATTTCAAAAAGCCTTGCCTCTTTTTCCTTCTCCATCACTCGCCGAGCCGCTCGCGCAGATCATCGAGCGCTTCTTGACGCACGCGCTTCAAGGGAATCCCCTCGCGCACGGCAATCTCGCGGCAATCGTCGTACTCGGGCGAAAGCGAAACGATCTTGCCGCCGTAGGCGCTGACCTTGCAGCGCACCTTGCCGTGCGGCGTATCGACGAGCGCGGTGTGACGCGTCGCTTCGACGCGCTCATCGACATGCAGCACGCGCATACCGATGCTCGTCGTTTCGGCAAAGAGAAGCGACAGGCATTGCGCTTTTTGCTCCTCTGCCACCAAGACGGACAACTGATGCGCCGGACGGTTTTTCTTCATATAGATCGGCGTCGTCCAGACATCGAGCGCACCGATGGCAAGGAGACGTTCGCTCACATAGCCGAAGAGCTGCGCGTCCATATCGTCGATATTCGTTTCGATCAGCGACAGATCGCGCTTGCCGCCGCCTTTGTAATCGCCGATATAAAGCCGCACGACATTCGGCAGTTCGAGATCCCATGTGCCCGCACCATAAGCGATGCACTCCGTCAGAAGATCGGCAGGCACATACTCGGAGAATTCGGCGAGCGCGGCGAGGACAGCGGCGCCCGTCGGCGTCGTCAGCTCCTTCGCCGCGCCTTCGTGATACGTCGGAAAGAGCCGCAGAAGCTCCGCCGTCGCAGGCGCGGGCACCATCATCAGTCCGTGCTGCGTATGCACCGTGCCGCTTCCCGTATTCACTTTGGATACGAAAATTTTCTCGATTTCAAGATAATCAAGGCAGATCGCGATGCCGACGATGTCAACGATGGAATCCACCGCACCGACCTCGTGGAAATGCACATCCTCGGGCGGCATACCGTGCACCTTACCTTCCGCCTGCGCGAGAACGCCGAAGATCTTCAGGCTCGTATTCCGGACATCCGGCGAAAGCGACGAACGCTCCAAGATCGCACGCACATCGCGCATCGTGCGATGGTGATGCTCATGCCTATGCGCATGAGCGTCACCATCGTCATGTCCATGATCATGACAATGTTCTTCGTGCAAAAGCTCGACATCGACATACGTCGCGGCAATGCCGTTCTTTTTCACCGTGCTGACCTTCAGATGAAACTCGTCCGCTATCGGCAGGCGGCGAAGCTCCGCTTCCAAAGTTTCCAAGGGCATCCCCGCCGCGAGAAACGCACCGAGCAGCATGTTGCCGCTGAGTCCCGAAAAACAGTCCAAATAGATCGCTCTCATCCTTGCACCTCTTTATCTCATCTGATTGATGCGGCTTGCCATCGCACCCGCGCCAAAGCCGTTGTCGATGTTCACGACGGCGACACCCGTCGCGCACGAATTGAGCATCGAGAGAAGCGCCGTCAAGCCTTGGAACGACGCGCCGTAGCCCACGCTCGTCGGCACGGCGATGACAGGCCGCGCGACAAGTCCGCCGACGACGCTTGCGAGCGCCCCCTCCATGCCGGCGACGACGATGACGACATTCGCCGCCAGAAGCTCATCCTTATGCGCCAGCAGACGATGAATGCCCGCGACGCCGACGTCGTAGAGCGTCTTGACGTCGTTGCCCATGAGACGCGCCGTCAGCGCCGCTTCCTCAGCGACAGGAATGTCACTCGTACCCGCCGTGACGACGAGAATGCGGTGCGCTGCATCCTCGCATCGCACCTTGCGCTCGACATAGACGATGCGTGCAACCTCGTCATAGTGCGCCTCGGGCAGGACGGTGAGCACTGTCCGAGCCTTTTCTCCATCGACGCGCGTCGCCATGATATTGCCCTCGCTCTCGGCACGCAGTGTCTTCAAAATCGCTGCGATCTGCTCCGCTGTCTTGCCCGCGCCGTAAACGACCTCAGCGAAGCCTTGCCGCTTCTCGCGCCCCGTATCGACAGCGGCGAAACCCAGCTCCTTTTGCTCCACGACTTTCACCTCGCTGTATGCGGCGTCTCAGCAAGACGCGCACGCATAAAAATCCAAAGAATCGCTTCCAAGATGCACAGACAAAAGGCGCTGTCCTGTACAGCGCCTTTGTCCGCCCATTCAGCCCCTCGGGCCGTGGTTCAAATCGTCTTTCGCCTGCTGCACGACCTGCAGTGCGTTGCTGAGATTGCCGATCAGATGATCAAAGACTTGGTTCGCATAAAGGTCGGCGTCGTCTCTGAGCTGCTTTGCGTTCGCCATCGTCTTTTCCATGATTTCACGCTCCTGCTCCTTCGTCTGCTGCATGATCGCCTTCGCTTTTTCCTCTGCCTGCATGACGATCTCGTTCTTATCGACGAGTTCTGCCGCATACTTCTTCGCCTTTTCGATGAGCGCCGCCGCTTCGTCGTTCGCGCGGTCGAGAATGTCCTGACGCTCCTGCATGACCTTCTCCGCTTTCTGCAATTCCAAGGGCAGCTCACGCCGCAGCTCGTCAACGAGGTGGATGAGATCCGTCTCGTCAATGAGGCTCTTGTTCATCAAAGGCATACGCCTTGACTCGACAACGAGATTTTCTATGGAATCCAAAATATTTTTTACAGCCATCTTTTTGCCCGCCTTTTCTCCAAATTTTTATATCGGAATCAAAGGAACTGCGCTCCTTCAATCATTCATATCTGCAAAACGCCTGTTTATAGCTAATTCTACACACTCGGGTACAAGTCCTGTCACGCGTCCATGAAAATTTGCAATTTCCCGCACACCAGAAGAACTGACGAAGGAATAGCGCGGATCGGTGAGCAAAAACACGGTCTCAATATCGGGCGCGATGTATTTGAGCATCTGCTCCTGCTTCTGTTCGTATTCGTAGTCTGTGACGGATCGCAGTCCCCGCACGATGACAGTCGCACCGACCTTGCGCATATAGTCCGGCAAAAGGCCTTCAAAAGCCCCGACGCGCAGGTTCGGAATGTGGCGCGTCGCCTCTTCCAAAAGCTCCACGCGCTCTTCTACCGTGAAAAACGGCGTCTTGCGAATGTTGTGGAAAACGCCCACGATCAGCTCGTCAAACATGTGACTCGCACGCTCGAAAATATCGACATGACCGTTCGTCACAGGGTCAAAACTCCCCGAGCATACAGCCGTAATCATCGAGACTTCCTCCTAGCCCTTTGCAGTCCGCACAAAAAAGCGCAGCCGCGTCGTCTTGCCATAGCTTTCTTCACGCACGCAGCGAAGCTCCTTGAGCGCCGGAAGCGCTTCTTCATCCGCGCCGTGCTCCACGATCATACAGCCGTCGGGGGCGAGCAGCCCTTCTCTATCCACAGAGGAAAGAGCCTTCTCCCAAAAGCCCCGTTGATACGGCGGATCGCAGAAAATCAAATCGAAGCTGCGCCCCAAAGCGCCAAGGCGCGCTAATACGCGCAGAGCATCGCCGCGCACGATCTCAGCACGCGCCGAAAGCCGCGTCTTTGCCGCATTCTCCTCGATCAAAGGGGTCGTCCTCTCATCGACGAAAAGCGCCGATGCTGCGCCTCGGCTCAAAGCCTCAAGTCCAAGCGCACCCGTACCCGCAAAGAGATCGAGCACACACGCTTCCTCGACGCGCCGTCCAAGGATATTGAAAAGCGACTCCTTGATGCGATCGGCGGTGGGGCGCGTAGCCTCTCCCTTGGGCGTCTTGAGACGACAGCCGCGCGCCTTGCCCGTGATGATACGCATAATTTCACCTCAAAATCAAGGGTAACATTTCATATTTTATCATATTTTTTTCGTTTCGTGAACCGCACCATGCTATAATATTGAAGAATACCCATGCTTTTAGGAGGAACTTTCTTGAAAAAGCGACTGCTGTGCCTGCTCATCCTTGCGCTCTGCACGATCTTTTGCTACCACATAGTCCTGCGCCCCACCTACGGCGGCGCACCGCTCAACGCCGCACGGGAAGCATCCGGGCGCATCGTGTTCGTGCCGCTCGACGGCAGGCCGCCATGCCGCCAGCTCGTGCTCGACGCCGCCGAAATCGCGGGCACGAAAATCGACGTACTGCCCTACGAAATGCAGGACTACTATACAATGCCGGGCGAAACGAAGGATGCGCAGCAGTGGCTTCGCGAAAATCTCCAAACGAGCGACGCCGCCATCCTTTCCATCGACCAGCTCTTCTACGGCGGCTTGCTCGCAGCACGTGAAACCGCAAAGTCGCCCGCTGAAATTGAAGCCTTCGTCCGTTATTTGCGCGAACTGCACGCCGCGCACCCGACCGTGCCGCTCTGCGCCTTCTCCATCCTGCCGCGCATGATCCCGCCCGCGAGCATCGACGACTACTACGACAACAAATACCTCCTTTCCTACTCGCGCCTCGCCGACCGCTATGCACTCTGCGGCGACCCTGCGGACGCAGAAAAAATGCAGGAACTTGAAGCGAAAATCCATCCTGCAAGCCTCGCGCGGTACCTCGCACTCTTCGAGCAAAACGAACGGCTTACACGCGCACTCATCGAACTCGTCAAAGAAGGTACGCTCGATCGTCTCCTCATCGGGCAGGACGACGGCGAAACGTACAGCATCCCGAACATCGAAAAGCGCCGCCTGCAGCAGCTCCTCATCGACGAACAAATCCCTGCGGAAAAAGCCGCCATCGTCCACGGCGCCGACGAACTCGCACTGACGCTTCTCGCCGCCATCTCCGGCGAAAGAATCGGTCGCCGCCCGCAAATCTACCTCGACTGGAACGACGAGGAAACGCCCGACGAAGTTCTGCCCTTCATGGCGATCTCCATGCGTGAAACGGCAATGGAAAAGATCACGCTCTTCGGCGGCGTATGTACGGCATCCGCCGACAGCGCCGACTTCGTGCTGTTCATCAGCGCAGGGAGTGAGAAAAACCTCGGCGCACGCCGAAAAAGCGTCGAGCGCATCGAAACCTATCTCGCGGCAGGCACACCCGTCGCGCTCGTCGATCTCAGCCGTCACTTCGCCGCCGAAGAGACGCTGCTGCCGCTCCTCATCGAACGCGGCGCTCCCATCGAAGGACTTCGCGCCTACGCAGGCTGGAACACGGCAAGCAACTCCGTCGGTACGGCGCTCTCTCAGGCGGCGCTCTTCGCCGCCGCTCGCGAAAAAGCTGCGACAAGAGAAGAAGTCCTCGCACTCCACGCCGCGAACCTCAAGCTGCTCAACAATCGTTTCCTAGAGGACTACTTCTATCTCAAAGATGTCATCACCCTCGTCAATACGGGACTGAAAAAGAATGGCACGAAAAATGTTTACGACCTCGACTTAGAGCGCGACTACCTCGCGGCGACAGAGATGCTAAGAAAGGCTATGGACGACCGCCTGCAAACCTTCAAAAGCACAAAATCCTGCCGCCGCCCCTTCCGCGTCCATCTGCCCGGCGGCGAAAGTACGCTGCTCTTTGTCTATGACATCCAAGCCGACATGAGCTTCCCTTGGCCGCGCACCTTCGAGATCTACTTAGAAACGACGCCTTGGATCGCCGTACAGTAGCGCCACGCCAAAAGCCCTTCCACCGAAAGGGAAGGGCTTTTGCTATGCGGTTGATCGCAAAAAATCAGTCGCGTCCGAACTTGTCTTTCAAGATGACATCGTGCGAGCCGCCCTCGACGATGCTCGTCGACGATACGAGCGTGATCTTCGCCTTGTCGCGCAGTTCACCGAGGTTAAGCGCACCGCAGTTGCACATCGTCGAGCGGATCTTGCTCAGAGAGATATGAATGTTGTCGCGCAAAGAGCCGGCATAAGGAACGTAGGAGTCGACGCCCTCTTCAAACGACAGCTTGCGGTCGCCGCCGAGGTCGTAGCGCTGCCAGTTGCGCGCGCGGTTCGATCCTTCGCCCCAATATTCCTTGTAGTATGTGCCGTTGACCTTGACCTTGTCCGTCGGGCTCTCGTCGAAGCGCGAGAAATAGCGACCGAGCATCATGAAGTCCGCGCCCATCGCCAAGGCGAGTGTCATGTGGTAATCATGCACGATGCCGCCGTCCGAGCAGACGGGAATATAGACGCCCGTCTCCTTGAAATATTCGTCACGCGCACGGCAGACGTCGATGACCGCCGTCGCCTGACCGCGGCCGATACCCTTCGTCTCGCGCGTGATGCAGATCGAGCCGCCGCCGATGCCGACCTTGACGAAGTCCGCGCCCGCATCCGCGAGAAAGCGGAAGCCCTCGCCGTCAACGACGTTGCCCGCACCGACCTTGACATCCTCGCCGAATTCCTTGTGGATGTATTCGAGCGTCTTCTTCTGCCACTCCGAATACCCCTCGGAAGAATCGATGCAGAGGACGTCCGCCCCCGCCTCAAGGAGCGCCGGCACGCGCTCCGCGTAATCGCGCGTATTGATGCCCGCGCCGACGATATAGCGTTTGCGCTCGTCGATCAGCTCCAACTCGTTTTCCTTGTTGTCCGTATAATCCTTGCGGAACACCATGTAGCGCAGGCGGCGGTTTTCGTCAATGAGCGGCAGCATGTTGAGCTTATGCTCCCAGATGAGATCGTTCGCCTGCGGCAGCGTGAGGTTCGCGTCCGCATAAATCAGGCGCTCGAACGGCGTCATGAAGTCCTTGACGGGCGTATCGAAACTCATGCGCGTCACGCGGTAGTCACGGCTCGTGACGATGCCGACGAGTTTGCCGTTCGGCGTGCCGTCCTCCGTAACCGCCATCGTCGAATGCCCCGTCTCGTCCTTGAGCGCCAAGACCTCGCCGAGCGTCGTCGTCGGCTTGATGTTCGAATCGCTGCTTACAAAGCCTGACTTGTAGTTCTTGACGCGCGAGATCATCGCCGCTTCCTGTTCGGGCGTCTGCGAACCGTAGATGAAGGAAACGCCGCCCTCACGCGCCAAAGCGATCGCCATCGTATCGTTTGACACCGCCTGCATGATCGCCGAAGTCATAGGAATATTCATCTTGATCTTCGGCTCTTCGCCGCGACGGAATTTCACGAGCGGCGTTTGCAGCGAAACATTCGTCGGCACGCACTCTTCCGAGGAGTACCCGGGCACGAGCAAGTATTCGCCAAAGGTATGCGACGGTTCCGTGAAATAATATGCCATTTTAACCCCTCATTTCTTATAGCATCATTCGACCGTGACGGACTTCGCGAGGTTGCGCGGCTTATCCACGTCGCAGCCGCGCGTAATCGCCGCGAAGTAAGCGAGCAGCTGCAGCGGCACGACCGTCAAGAGCGGGATCAAAAGCTCGTCCGTTTCGGGCACATGAATGACATGATCGACATACTTTTCGAGCTGTGCATCACCTGCCGCCGCGATGCCGATGACAACGGCGTCACGCGCCTTGACCTCCTTGATGTTCGACAATGTCTTCTCGTAAACGCTCTTTTGCGTCGCGAGCGCGATAACGGGCACGCCCTCGACGATGAGCGCAAGCGTTCCGTGCTTGAGTTCGCCCGCCGCATACGCTTCGGCGTGAATATAGGAAATCTCCTTGAGCTTCAGCGAGCCTTCGAGCGCCACATGATAATCGAGACCGCGCCCGATGAAGAAGACGTCCTCGTTGAAGCCGTACTGCTTCGCAAAGGTCTTGATCGGCTCGACGTCGCTCAGCGTCTCGCTGATCTGCGCAGGAATCTTCGTCAGCCCCTCAATCAGAGCCTCGCTGCGCGTTTTTTCGAGCGTTCCCCTGAGATCCGCCATATAGACGGCGAGCATGAACATCAAGATGAGCTGCGTCGTATACGCCTTCGTCGAGGCAACGGCGATCTCAGGCCCCGCCCAAGTGTAGAGCACCTGCGCCGCCTCACGCGCGATGGACGAGCCGACGACGTTCGTGACAGCGAGGCTCTTCGCGCCCAGACGCTTGGCTTCCTTCAGGGCGGCGAGCGTGTCGCTCGTCTCGCCCGACTGGCTGACGACGATCATCAAGGTATTCTCATCGATGATCGGCGAGCGGTAGCGGAACTCGGATGCGACGTCCACCTCGACGGGAATCCGCGCAAGCTTTTCGATGTAATACTTGCCGACAAGCCCCGCATGATACGCCGTACCGCAGGCGACGATATAAACCTTGTTGAATGAATCGAGAAAATCCTTGTTCCAGCGCAGCTCGTCCATGACGATATGCTTGCCGTCCTTGGCGATGCGCGGCGACATCGTGTCGCGCACGGCCTTCGGCTGCTCGTGAATCTCCTTGAGCATGAAGTGCTCGTAGCCGCCCTTTTCCGCCGCCTCGGCGTTCCAGTTGACCTCGAAGACCTTCTTCGTCACGACTTCGCCGCGGCGATTCGTGATATGCACGCCGTCCGCCTTGACGACCGCCATCTCACCGTCATTGACGATGTAGGTGCGCCGCGTGCGCGCGATGATCGCGGGGATGTCGGACGCGATGAAATTCTCCCCTTCGCCGAGACCGATGACAAGCGGATTGTCCTGCTTCGTGCAGATCAGGCGATCGGGATGCTCGCGCGACATGAATACGAGAGCGTAAGAGCCTTCGATGCGCGAAAGCACCTCACGCACCGAGGCCTCGAAGTCGCCATTGTAGACTTCCTCCAACAGGTGTGCGACGACCTCTGTATCCGTCTCCGACTTGAAGGAATGACCTTTTTCAATCAAATCTTCCTTCAGCGACATATAGTTTTCGATGATGCCGTTGTGCACAACGGCGAAATTGCCCGCGCAGTCCGTATGCGGATGTGCGTTGCTGTCCGACGGACGTCCATGCGTCGCCCAACGCGTATGACCGATGCCGATATGACCTGCCGGCTCATTTCCTTCGATGATTCGCTTGAGTTCGGCAAGACGACCCACGCATTTTTCCACGCGGATCTTATCCTCGTTCAAGACGGCGATGCCCGACGAATCATAGCCGCGATACTCAAGCTTCGTCAGCCCCTCGATGAGAAACGGCGTCGCCTGACGCTTGCCGACATAACCAACGATTCCACACATAGGCAAAAACCTCCTAAGTTTCCGGCAGGCAAACCGCCTGCCATTCCATATTCATTTCTGTTCCTGCCCATCTTATGAACTGCCTTGTCCCCCTCGTCACCGAGGGGATTTGCAGCTTTTTACGACCGATGCAGCCGAGAGGCATCCGCTGAATGTTCGACAACCTCTTCCTCGTCCCCTTGCAGTACGCTCCTGCAAGGTCTCGCGCTAAGGCATACGCCTTTTCCCGTTCTCCCATGCTCCTTCCCATCACCGCAGCCGACAGGCAGACCGCTCATATTCAGCGCATGAAAGCATTTTTCCATGCACCGCATGATGTATATTTTTGCTATTTTAGTTTATCTTCCCTGATTTGTCAATAGGATTCACGCGCCCTCTTTCGCCGCTCGTGGTACATCGTTTCTATAGGAATCACTGATAAATTCAGCCACCCATCTTCGCAAATCTGGGCGACCTCGTTTTATCAGCGCTTCCTTTACATTTCATGAGGAACGTAGACAAAACATCTGCCTCCCTTTATAATAGAAGAAAGTCGCAGCTTGTCTGCGCCTTGGTTCATCAACTACAGCAAAGGAGCTGATCTCTTGAACAATCCCATGTTATCGAGAATGAGCAGAGCGACGGACGCCGTCTTTTCGGGCGAAGCCGCAAGCTACAGCGGCATCGCCATAAAGAGCACGGGGCTTGTCCTCATCGTCGCGGCATCTGCCGTCATCACTTGGCTCACGGACTATGCAACGCCGACGACGACGATGGTCACCGCCGTCATGGGGCTTATCACGGCCTTGATCGTTTCCTTCAAGCCAGGCACGGCGGGGCTTCTCGCGCCGCTCTATGCGATCCTTGAGGGCATGTGCCTCGCGTGCCTGTCCGTGACGGTCGCGTTCATCTCGCCGAGCATACTCATCAATGCCGTCATGCTGACCTTCGGCATCGCCATCGCCGCCGGACTCGTCTACGCGCGCGGCCTCGTGACGGTCAACTCGAAGTTCATGCGCATCACGATGATCGCTCTGACGGGCGTCGTCCTCACGTACATCGCGGAAATGGTGCTCGGCTTCTTCGGCATCCACTTCCCCATGCTGCACGACGGCGGCATCGTCGCCATCGCCATCGAGCTCGTCATCATCGGTGTCGCGACGCTGTGCCTCTTCATGGACTATGAGCTCATCAACCGCAGTGTGCAGGAAGGCCTGCCGAAAGACTACGAATGGTACTGCGCCTTCTCGCTGCTCGTGACCCTCATCTGGCTCTACGTCGAGATTCTCGATTTGCTGCGTATGCTGTCGGGAAGAGACTAAAATCAACGCAAAGCCCGCCGTTCCCCCATACTTATCGAAGTGGGGATGGGCGGGCTTTTTCGCATTTTCTCAAAACAATCCGCCACACCTTAGCGACACTGGATAGAATGGCGTTTCAATGATATAATAAAGGCAAAGAAGGTGACATTGCATCATGCAGCAGAACGAAGACCTCCCGTCGGAATATCATGCGTCTGATTATCGAAATCCGACGTATGATCAACATGCCAAACGCCTGCTCGCACAACGAACATCATATTCTTCATGAATATAAGGCCAATCACGCGGATTATGACCTGATAAGCATCATCACAATCTATCTCGGCGAAGAGCAGCCACCCGATGAAGATTGGCTCATCCGTTTCCTGCGTCTGCTGTTCAAAGACACACTAACACCAGCGGTGAGAAAGAAACAACTTCTGAAAGATGAATTCGATATGGATACGACTACAGATATAGGAAGCGCTGATAAAATGAGGTCGCCCAGATTTGCACAGATGCACTGTATCTATCGAGGAGACAAACCGCAGGCGTAGCGGTGCTACGTCGAGGATTTATCGACGACGAGAGGACAGTGCAGATGTGCGAAGATGGGTGGCTGAATTTATCAGTGATTCCTATAGAAGAGGAGATGAAAACGATGTGTAATTTGAGTACAGGCATCTATGAACAAGGCATGGAGCGCGGCATCGCCCAAGGCATGGAGCGTGGCATCGCCCAGGGCATGGAGCGCGGCATCGCCCAAGGCATGGAGCGCGGCGCAGAAAACACCCGCAGAGAAACGGCTCTTTCCATGCTCAAAGAAGGACTTCCCGTCGATATGGTTGCACGTATCACAAACTTGTCGATCGAAGAAATCAAAGCCTTGCACCAAAAGATGCCCAATTTGAATTGAAAAACATCGCCAACTATCGGCGAAGCAATAAAAATCCCGCACACCGCAAAAGTGCGCGGGATTTTTATTGCCGTTTGCTGATTTTCCATCAGCGCCGAAAATCGCCGCTCTTGCCGCCGCTCTTGGCGTCTAGGTGCAGCGCGGTGATTTCCATGCGCTTGTCGAGCGCCTTGCACATGTCGTAAATCGTCAAGAGCGCGACGCTCACGGCATGCAGCGCTTCCATCTCGACGCCCGTGACGCCGCGCGTCTTGACCTCAGCACGCGCTTCGACCGCAGATGCTTCGGGCAAAAGACCAAAGTCGATGCTCACGCGCGTCAGCGGCAACGGATGGCACAGTGGGATTGCGTCGCTCGTCTTCTTCGCCGCCATGATGCCGGCGATGCGCGCGACGCCGAGGACGTCGCCCTTCTTTGCCGTGCCGCCCGCAATCGCCTCGTAGACGGCGGGGCTTACGAGGATGCGGCCGCTCGCACGCGCGATGCGCTCCGTTTCCTTCTTCTCGCTGACATCGACCATGTGTGCGTTGCCCGCCGCATCAAAATGCGTCAATTCGTTTGCCATGAAGTGCACCTCATCCTAGCAGCGGATTCCCGAGCCTTTGCGGTCGTAGAAGTACCATGTGATGACGATGGTGCTGACCGTGAACGCGATGAGGATGTAGAAGGCAGGCGCGACGACGCCGTAGTTCGCGTAGGCGAAGCCGAAGAGCTTCGGGATAAAGAACGCGCCGTAGGCCGCGATCGCCGCCGTGAAGCCCGTGACGAGCGAGGAGTGGAACGGATTGTTGAAGATGTAGGGAATCATGCGGAAGGAAGCGCCGTTGATGAAACCCGTCGTCAAGAAGAGCAGCAAGAATGCGCCGAAGAACACGGGGAAGCGATGCGCCTCCACGCCGAAGAGCACGAGGAAGCTCGCACCGAGCATGACGAAGAGCGAGATGAGCGTGACGCGCGAACCGCTGTCCATCTTGTCTGCCAGAAGGCCGCCGACGGGACGGATGCCCGCGCCGATGAAGGGGCCGAGGAAAGCGGCGTAAGAGAATGGCATCTCGGGGAATTCCTTCGCGACGAGCAGCCCGAGCGCCGCCGAAAAGCCAATGAAGGAGCCGAAGCCGCAGGTGTAGATCCAGCACATGAGCCACGTATGCTTGTTGCCGAAGATGGACATCATGCTCTTGGGGCTTTGCTTCGGCAGCGGCAGGTTGTCCATGAAGAGCCAGACGAGGACGAGCGTCAGCGCCGTCGGAATCGTCCAGAAGTAGTAGACATTCTGCACATACATCATGCCATCAGGCCCCGGCACGCCCTCGCCGAAGAGCGAGGAGAGATTCCAGCCCAAGAGGATCGGCGCCGTCAGATAGATGAGCGATACGCCGAGGTTGCCGATGCCCGCATTGATGCCGAGCGCAAATCCCTTGTTCGCCTTGGGGAAGAAGAAGCCGATATTCGCCATCGAAGCGGAGAAGTTTGCGCCCGCGATGCCGATGAAAGACACGAGAAGGACGAACGTCTCATACGACGTTGTGGGATCCTGCAGAGCGCGACCCAAGCCGAAGAGCGGCAGCAAAAGAAGCGCCGTCGTGATGAAAGTGGAGTTCCTGCCGCCGATCAACCCCGGCAGATACGTGTAAAACAGGCGTCCCGTCGCGCCGACGAGACCGGGCAGCGCCGCGAGCGTGAAAATCTGATCGTCCGAGAAGTTGAAGCCGATAAACTTGAGCTTCGCCGCGATCGTCGCCCAGAGCGTCCACGCAACGAAGCTCAGGACGAGCGCCCAAGTCGAGGTGTAGAGGTTCTGCGTCGCGATGCGCTTGCCATACTTCTCCCAAAAGCCCGCGTCCTCGGGATTCCAACATGCAAGGATCTCCTTGCGCGATGGATTGGGACCGAGATTCTTCCATGCCATTTCATCAGCCATTGATTCAACACTCCTCATGAAAACAACTTAAATCTTCTTGCAACGAAAGCCTGCGAATGAGCCGATCGTCATGATGTCGACCTCGCCGTACATCGCCTGAAGCCTTGCCCGCAGGCTCTCCTCCGTCTCGTAGGGCGGCGAGAAGAAGCCGCGCCGCTCGCAGAACTGCTTGACGAAGAAATCGGTGCGCCGGCTCTTGCCGCGCACATACATCGAGCCGGAAAATATGCCGCCGCGCTTCAGGACGCGCTCCGTCTCGCGGTACGCCTTCTCCTTCTCAGGAAAGGCGTGAAAGCCGTTGACGGACAATACGAAATCAAAAGTTTCATCCGCATACTGCAAATCGCCGACATCGCCGAGCGCAAAGTCTGTCGCGCCGAGCGAAAAGTTCGCCGCGTGCTTTTTCGCCGCCTCCAGCATCGTCTCCGAAGCATCGAGGCAGGTGATCTGCGCCTCCTTCATCTTCTCATAATGCGGAAACGACAGCACGCCCGTGCCGACGGGAACTTCGAGCAGCCTGCCGCGAAAATCTGCGGAGAGTCCGCGATACGCCATCGCCAGAAACTCCGGATAGGAGGCGAAACCCCAGAGCCAGCGGATGGCAAAGCGCCCCGCCCAACTCGTATTCGTCATCATGCCGTCGTATAGGCGCGCGATATTGCCAAGCTGGCGATACGCGCGCTGCACCTTGCGCTCTTTCTTTTCGATATCATTCATGCGCTATGCGCCTCCCTTTCCGCTGTGGCCGCCGTTCCATGCGATTCGATGCAGATCGAATCCTTCTTCCCGCCCCATCAGAAAAAGGACGAGATGTGCGGCATCTTCCATAGCTTCGAGGTCAAGCTGCAAAATCCCTTCCGCCTGCCTCTCATGGCAAGAGGAGAAGAGCGCTGCGACGCGCTCGTCGAGCAGCGGCTCTTCCAGCCCGCGCCAGAGCGACAAGGCGGGAAATACGCCGTGCGAGCGCGTTTCGATGAGCACGAGATCGACGCCCGTCATGCGTGCGGCGACCGCTTCCAGCGAGAGCTTCTCCTGCGTGCGCTCGTAGAGCCAGAAGCCCGCAGGCGCGACGACGGCGACGCTCGACGCGCCCGCCGCGCGGAAGCGTCCGCTGTCCTTCGTTCCGTCGTTCAGGACAATGCCGTGCGCATCGCGCTTGACGACGCCGACGCGCACGCCGCGCGAGGTCAAGAGCGGCAGGAGCTTTTCGACAAAGGTTGTCTTGCCCGTGCCCGATGCGGGAGCAACGATGGATACGATGGGCACGCGGCGCACGAGGTTCGCCGCTCGGCCGCGCGCCAAGCGAAGGGCGGCGGGCGTATTCACATTGAAGAAGCATGCACCCGCGTGAACGGGAACTTCAAGCGCGGGAAGCGCGGCGGCCGTTCTCCGAAGGCTGCGCTCACCTGCCGCCATAGCCGCAGAGAACACGTGCGCCGTTTCCTTGTGGTAGAGCGCGGCAAGCGGCTCGCACCGTTCTTCGGCGACGGGCACGACGGCTCGCGCCGCGCCTTTTGCCTTGGGCAGAAGTTCTCTCGCTGCGTCGAAGGAGAAAAAGGGCATATCCGCCGACACGGCGAAGGACCAAGCATGAGAACTCGCCGCAAGGCCGCGTGAAAGCCCCGCCACAGGCCCCTGCCCCGCCGTTTCATCGACGAGAATCCTCGCGCCATAACGGCTTGCCAAGGCTTGCAGGCGCTCGCTCCTTTCTTCGACGCACAAAAAGATCTCCGCAAAGCCCGCAGCAACAGCCTTTTGCAGCAGCCCCTCCAACAGCGGCACGCCGCCGACATCGAGCCAACGCTTGTCCTCGCCCATGCGCCGGCTTCTGCCGCCCGCGACGACGAGAAGCGTCACATCGGCGAGGCTCTGCGGCCTCACTTTCTCGCGCACTCGCTTGCGTCGCCGCGCAAGATCTCGATGCCGTGCGCCAACTGCGGCAGGACGAAGCCGAGGCACTCCTCGACCGCCTTGGCGCTGCCCGGCAGATTGACGATCAGCGTGCGCTTGCATATACCGGCGGCGGCGCGGCTCAGCATGGCGCGCGGCGTCACCTGCATCGAAAGGGCGCGCATCGCCTCGGCGATGCCCGGCGCTTCGCGCTCGATGACGGCTCGCGTCGCCTCGGGCGTCACATCGCGCTCGGAAAAGCCCGTGCCGCCCGTCGTGGCGACGAGCGCGACTCCGAGATCGGCGCATTCCTGCATCTCCTTCGCGAGCGCCTCCTCATCGTCGGGCAAAATCACACGCCGTGCGATGCGATAGCCCGCTTCCTCCAACAGATGCTGCGCCAAGGCGCCGCTCTTGTCCTCGCGCTCGCCGCGTGAGCCCTTGTCGCTCGCCGTAATGACAGCGGCGTCAAGCGGCAGCTTGCCCTCGAAAAGGCGCAGCTCGTCGCCGGGCTTCAGCGTACCGCCGTGCAGCACGCGTGCAAAGACGCCCTCGCGCGGCATGATGCAGTCACCGACCGCCGCGTAGATGGCACAGTGTGCATGACACTCCTTGCCGATCTGCGTGATTTCGAAGATGACATCGCCCGCCGCGAGGCGCGTACCGACGGGAAGGTCACGGAAGGAGAAGCCCTCTGCGACGATATTCTCACCGAAATCGCCGTGGGAGACCGTCGCACCGCGTGCGCGAAACGCCTCGATCTCCGCCGCACCCAGAAAGCTCACCTGCCGGTGCCATTTCCCCGCGTGCGCATCGCCGACGATGCCGTGCCCCACATGAAAGAGCGCCTTTTCCAGCGGCTTCTTCTTCGTGCCGCGCCGCTCGCTCGCGGCAATCGTTACAATCTTTCCCAATCCTCACCCTCCGATCTGGTACATGCGCCGCTTCTCCTCGCCCGCGCCGCCCGCCGCTTCAAAGTGATGCTCGCGCGGCTTTTCGGCAATCACCTGCCGCAGCTTCCTGAAGAGAGCCGCGTCATCCGCACCCGTGCGCAGAAGTGTGCGCAGGTCAAGCCCCGCATCCAACGCAAGGCACAGCTTCAGATAGCCCTCCGCCGTCAGCCGCACGCGGTTGCACGAGCTGCAGAACTTATGCTCCAGCGCGTCGATGAAGCCGAGCGCACCGCGAAATCCTGCCGGTCGAAAGCACGCGGCGGGACCGGTGAGCGCTTCCTTGACTACAGGAACGAGCGCACCGAAAGATTCCTCCAAGATGCGGCGCACCTCAGAGGTAGACACGCCCGTCAGCCCCGCCTCCTTCGCCATGCCGATCGGCATGAGCTCGATGAAGCGCACGTCGATCGGGTGCTCCTTCGCGAGGGCGGCGAGCGAAACAAGTTCCGCTTCATTGACTCCCTTAAGCGGCACGCAGTTGAGCTTCGTCTTGAGCCCTGCGGCGAGCGCCGCCTCCATGCCCTGGCGCACGGCAGGCAGCAGCGAAGCAGAACGGCGCGTGATGTCAGAGAAAGCGTCCTCTGCCAGCGTATCGAGGCTGATGTTCACACCGTCAAGCCCTGCCGCGCGAAGTTCCTCTGCGAGGTCAGCGAGGAGAACGCCGTTCGTCGTCAGAGCGACGCGCTCGATGCCCTCGACCGCCTTGATCTCGCGCACGAGATCGACGATGCCGCGCCGAAGGAGCGGCTCGCCGCCCGTCAGACGCACCTTGCGTATGCCGAGCTGCGCGAGAGCACGCACGACGCGCACGATCTCCTCGAAGGACAGAATATCCTCGTGGGAGAGCTTCTCCACGCCATCTGCCGGCATACAGTAACGGCAGCGCAAATTGCAGCGATCCGTCACGGAAATGCGCACATATTCGATTCTTCGGCGATAAAAATCAAGCATACGACGCCTCTCTTACCATGAATATCCGATAATCAGACCCAAAGGGCGCAGACACATCGGCAGACTCGCAATCAACGTGCAACAACGTCACAACAAGATGACATCGACCTCCGCACCCGCCGCAAGGGGCGGCGAGCCGGCGGGAATATCGACGAGCGCGTTGCAGCCGACGGCGGAGAAGAGCACGCCGGAAGCGTGCTTCTCGGGCAGATGCACCTCGCCCTGCGCATACTGCGCTCGCACGAAGCGCCTGCCGCGGCTCTCCTTGGAAAAGCCGTCCCGCAAGACGGCACGGCAGCGCCTCGGCAGGAGTACGGTTCGCGCCGTCAATTTGGCGAGCACGGGACGCACGAGAAGCTCGAACGTCGCCGAAGCGGCAAACGGATTGCCCGACAGGGCGATGCCGAGCGTGCGGCGCGAGTCGCCCGCCGCCGAAAACGTATAGCCGATTGCGGGCGCTCCAGGCTTCATCAGAACGCGCCAGAAAAGGCGCTCGGCATTAAGTTCCTTGACGACATCGTGCATGATGTCCTTCTTGCCCACGGAGACGCCGCCCGTCGTCAGAACGAGATCGGGCGGCTCGGCAGAACTCACGAGCGCACGCGCAACCTCCTCCGCATCGTCGGGCAGCGCACCGAGGATTTCCGCCTCGAAGCCCATTTCCTTGAGCCTTGCCGCGAGCAGGTAGAGATTGCTGTTGTAGATCTTGCCGGGGCAGAGCGGCTCGCCCGGCTCGACGAGCTCATCGCCCGTACTCGCCAAAACGATGCGCGCGCGGCGCACGCAGGGAAGACGCTTCCTCCCCTGCCCTGCCAAGACGGCGATGTGCGCTGCCGTCAGACGGTCGCCCGCCTTGGCGAGCACGGCGCCTTCTTCCACATCCTCCCCGCGAAAGCAGAAGTTCTCGTGATGCTTGAGCGCATAAGGCACGAGAATTTCCTCGCCCTCCACGCGCACGTCTTCCTGCCGCACGACGGTGTCCGCGCCCTCGGGCATCGCCGCGCCCGTCATCAGACGAAGCGCCTCGCCCGCGCCCACCTTGCCGGTGAAGAAGCTGCCCGCACACTCCTCGCCGATGACACGAAAGCGCGCGGGCGCGTCCGCCGACGCCCCCTGCGTACAGGCGGCCAAGAGCGCATAGCCGTCGAGCGGCGAGCGGTCAAACGGCGGCTGGTCGAAGGCGGCGCAGCAGTCCTCGGCAAGCCTTCGCCCGAGCGCCGCGAGAAGCGGCACGTACTCGGCTTCCGACAGCGGAATCTCGCGCACCTCGCGCAAAAGAAGCTCCTGCGCCTTTTCCAATGATATGTCCTGCATCGCTCCACCTACTCCCACTTGCCGAAGGTGCAGCGCGGATAGTGGCACGTCTCGCACGCGAGACACAGCCCGCCGAGTCCGAGGCGGCGGATCTCGCGGCGCGTCACGCGCTCGCCCGCCAAGATGCGCGGCAGCACGATGTCGAAGATCGTCGCCGCACTGTACATGACGCAGCCCGGCAGGCCGAGCACGGGCACCGTGCGCCCGTCACGCTCAGCGTAGGCGAGCAGGAACATCGCACCGGGCAGGACGGGAGCGCCGTACGTCACGACCTCCGCCCCCGCAGCGCGAATCGCGGCGGGCGTGCGGTCGTCAGGGTCGACGCTCATGCCGCCCGTGCACAGCACCATGTCCATACCGAGGTCAAGAAGTTCCTCGAGCGCCGCCTGCGTGTGCTCCAAGGCGTCGTCAGAAATGCGGTGCTCGTTGACCGAAAGCCCGAAGGCGCGAAGCTTCGCCGCAAGGACAGGCGTGAACGTGTCCTTGATCCTGCCGTGCGCGACCTCCGATCCCGTCGTCACGACGCCGACCTTCAGCGAGCGGTACGGCAGAAGCCGAAAGATCGGCTCATCGCCGACGGCTCTCGCCGCCTCTTCCATCAAATCCTTCTTCACGGCGAGCGGAATCACGCGCATCCCTGCGAGCAGATCGCCCTTCTTGACCGCCATGTGCTGCGGCGCACAAGCCACCATGATGTCGTCGAAATCGTTGAGCCGATGGAAGCGCTCGGCATCGACGGCGAATACGCCGTCATGAAGCGCCCGAAGCTCGATCTTGCCCTCCTTCGGCTCAGAGGCTTCCATGCCCTCGTTCTGACAGAAGCCGCGCAGGATCTCTGCCGCTTCGTTCTCGTGCAGCAGCGTGCCGTCGTTTTCCCAGACGTAGAGATGCTCCTTGCCCAGAGAGAGCAGCACGGGGATGTCCGCCGCCTCGACGACATGCCCCTTGCGAAAGCGTGCGCCCTTCCTCACGCCGCGCACGATCTCCGTGATGTCGTGACAGAGGATCTGCCCGACCGCATCTTCCACAGGGATTTCCTGCATGGTCAAGGCGCTCACGGGCGGCTCTCCTTCCTGCGATAGACGATGGGACTACGCGTCAGATAGAGGAACGGGAAGCTCAGGCAATGCACGAGGCGCGTGAACGGAAAGAGGATCGCCGTCGCCATCCACAGCAGCATGTGCGCGCGGAACACGAACGGCACGCCCTCCATCAGCGAAACATCGGGCGAGAACGCAAGGAGCGAGCGGAACCACGGCGAGATCGTCGCGCGGTAGTCAAAAGCGAAGCCGCCCAGGGCGTTCGACAGCGTCCCCGCGCAGCCCGTCAGGATGGCGAGGAAGAGCACGAGGTAGAGCCAGCGATCCATGCGCGAGGTGTTGACCTGCATGTAGTCCTTGCCCAGAAAGCGCCGCTTCAAGAGCAGCAGGAAGCCGAGGAAAAACAGGATGCCCGCCGGTATGCCGCCCGCCAGCGCGATGATGTGATAGAGGTGCTCGTTGATTCCCGCCGCTTCCGTACAGACCTTCGGGATGAGCACGCCGATGATGTGCCCGCCCAAGGCCATAAAGAGACCGAAGTGGAACATCGGACCGGCGATCCGCAAATCATTCTTCGAGAGAAATTCGCTCGATTTCGTCGTCCAGCCGCGCTCCATCAAGACGTAGCGCGCTATCGTGCCGCCTATGAGCACGGTGAAAGCGATGTAGGGCAGTACGCCCCAAAAGAACTCATTCATGCTGCATCCCCTTCCCATCTCTCCGCCTGCATGAGCACGACGTCCAAAAGAAAAGCATAGGCAAGCTTCGCCTCAATGAAGCGGTCGCGCAGGAGCTTGAGCTTGTCCTTCATCGTGCGAAAGACCTCCGCCGCTTTCTCTTCGGGCAGGGCGGCGGCAAGCTCCAAGAGCGCCGGCAAATAGTCGGGAAGCTCGTTCTGCGTGTCGAAGCCGTTCTTGAGAAACAGCTGCTTGTAGACGTGCATCTCGCTCGCCTGCTTGCCGAAGTCCGTGCGATCCTGCGTCGTCAGATAAAGATTCGTGTTCGGCGAGAACTCGAAAGAGCGCACATACTGCTCTTCGTAAGCCTTGCTGCCAAGCTCCTGCGCGTAGTCAAAAAGCTCTTCCAAGACCTCTCGCGCCTGCTTCGTCTCAATCTCTGCCGCCGCGGCGCGGCAGGCGTCGAAATCCTGCCACCACGCCTCGCTCGGGTACTCCAAAAGATATGCCGCGAGCTTCAGCGTCTTCTTGTACTCTTCCATCAGCAACCTCCCGGGCAGACATAGCCCGCGCTGCCCTGCAGCTCGCGCAGTTTCTCGTGCGTCTCCGCCTGCAGTCCCGCCGGAATGACGACGCGATCCCTGCGCTTGGCAACGGCGAGCAGACGATACATCGCCTCGTACTCCGCTTCATGCAGGGAAAGCTCTGTCGGCACAGACTCTTTCGTCTCCTTGCTGCGCATGACCGTGCGCATTTCCAAGAGCCGCGCGAGCGTGTTCTTGACGACGGCGACGTCGCCCGCCGCGAAGAGCTGCGCCAGATATTCGAGCGGGATGCGCATGTCCGCTGCGTCGGGCAGGTAGACATCCGCTTCCACATGCTTCAAGATCGGCGAGAGCGGCGGGATGTACCAGACCATCGGCAGCGTGCGGTACTCGGGATGCAGCGGCAGAGCGATCTGCCACTGACGGATGATCTTGTCGACGGGCGAACGCTCCGCCGCATGAATCCACGCATCGGAAATGCCCGCCTCACGCGCCGCCTTCTGCACTTCCCTGTCGCGCGGATCGAGGAAGATGCCGCGCTCGCTCGCAGGAATGTGCGCGGCGCTCTCCGTCTTCGCCGCCTCTTCCACCTTGTCCATGTCGTAGAAAATCACGCCCATGTAGCGGATGCGCCCGACGCAGGTGTCGGTGCAGACCGTCGGCAGACCGTTTTCCAGACGCGGATAGCACAGGACGCACTTCTCCGCCTTGTTCGACTTCCAGTTGTAATAGATCTTCTTGTACGGACAGGCGGGCACGCAGTGACGCCAGCCGCGGCAGACGTCCTGCGAGATGAGGACGACGCCGTCCTCGTCGCGCTTGTAGATCGCGCCCGAAGGACACGCGGCGACGCAGGCGGGATTCAGACAGTGGTTGCAGAGGCGCGGCAGATACTTCATGAAGAGATCATGGAATTCCAGCTTGATCTTCTCGCCGAGCTTCTTCAAATTGTGATCTTGACGCGCCGACTCGCCGCTCGCGAGATCGTCCTCCCAGTTCGGCCCCCACTTGATCTCCATGCGCTTCTGCGTGATCAGAGAACGCGGGCGCGCCACGGGCTGATGGTTCTTGCGGCCCGAATGGATCAGCGTCTCGTAGTCGTATGTCCACGGCTCGTAGTAGTCGTCAAGCTCGGGCTGATCGGGATGGTAGAAGAGCTTCATGAGGCGCACCGCCTTGTTTGCGCCGGAGGCGAGCGAAAGCTCGCCGTCCTTGACCTTCCAGCCGCCCTTCCACTTTTCCTGATCTTCCCAATTCTTCGGGTAGCCGATGCCCGGCTTCGTCTCGACGTTGTTGAAGTACATGTACTCCGCGCCCTCGCGGTTCGTCCAGACGTTCTTGCACGTGATCGAGCAAGTATGGCAGCCGAGGCACTTGTCAAGGTTCATGACCATCGCTATCTGCGCTTTAATCCTCAAGCCAATCGACCTCCTTCATCTTGCGCGCGACGACGTAGGTATCGCGCTGGTTGCCCGTCGGGCCGTAGTAATTGAATCCGTAGCTGAACTGCCCGTAGCCGCCGATCATGTGCGTGGGCTTCATCATGATGTGCGTCGGCGTGTTGTGCGTGCCGCCGCGCGTGCCCGAAATCTTCGAGCCGGGCACATTGATGTGGCGATCCTGCGCATGGTGCATAAAGACGACGCCGCGCGGCAGGCGGGGCGAAGTCACGACGCGCGAGGCGACGACGCCGTTGCGGTTGTAAAGCTCGACCCAGTCGTTGTCCTTGACGTCGATATCGGCGGCGTCCTTTTCGTTGAACCACACGGTCTGCCCGCCGCGGAACAGCGTCAGGAGCTGCTGACTGTCGAAGTACATGCTGTGTGTGCTCCACTTGTTGTGCGGCGTCAGATAGCGCAGCGTGATCTCCTTGCCCTCGCCGAGCTTCTTCTCGATCGGGCGGTTCTCCAAGATTGGGCGGTACGTCGCCATCGCCTCGCCCCACTCCTGCATGAGCTCGTGATCGACGTAGAAGCACTGGCGTCCCGTCACCGTGCGGAAAGGCACGAGCTCCTCGACGTTCGTCGTGAACGGCGTATAGCGGCGATTGCGGTTGCTGCCCGTGAACGTCGGCGTCGTGATCGTCTGGCGCGGCTGCGCGACGACCTGATCGAACGTGAAGCGCTCGATCTCGCGATCCTTGGCCAGCCGCGTGAGATTCGTCAGACCCGTGCGCTTCTCCATCGACTGCCATGCGCGCACGGCGACGGAGCCCTTCGTCGTCGACGAAAGCCCCATGACGGCGTCGGCGGCCTGGCGCGCCTCGAAGATCGACGGCATACCGTAGGAGACGAAATCCTTGTTTTCAATGACGCCGTTGCGCTTGCGGATCTCCTCGTAGTCCTCCTTCGACTCCCACGAGAGTCCGTGCGCGCCCATGCCCTTCTCCACGTTGGGGCCGAGCGCGATCCACTTCTCGTAAACCTTCGTATAGTCGCGCTCCACCTTGACGAGATTCGGCATCGTCTTACCCGGGATCGGCTCGCAGTCGCCCTTCTTCCAGTCGCGAATCCGACCCTCGGGCTGCGCCGTCTCGCCTTCCGTATCGTGCTGCAGAGGCACGGCGACGACATCCGTGTACGGCTTCATGCCCGCTTCCTTGGCGACGCGCGAGACAGCCTCGGCGAGCGTGCGGAAGATATCCCAGTCCGTGCGCGCCTCCCACAAGGGATCGACGGCAGGCTGGAACGGATGGACAAACGGATGCATGTCCGTCGAGGAAAGGTCGGTCTTCTCGTACCACGTCGCCGTCGGCAGCACGACGTCGGAATAGAGTGCCGAGCCGGCCATGCGGAAATCAAGGTCGATGAGCAGGTCGAGCTTGCCCTCGGCCGCGCCGCCGGGCTGACTGATCTCCTGCTCCTCGCGCCAACGGATCTCCGTCGGGCGCGTCGGGCACTTCTCCTCGGCGAAGAGACCGTTCTTCGTGCCGAGCAGATACTTGAGGAAGTATTCGTGCCCCTTCGACGACGAAGTGATGAGGTTCGCGCGCCAGATGAAGAGGTTGCGCGGGAAATTCTCGGGCGCGTCGGGATCTTCCGCCGAGAAGTTCAGCTCGCCCTTCTTGAGGCTTTCGGCGACGAACTTCTTCACGTCATCGAAGTCCTCATGACCCGCTGCCTTCGCCTCGTCGATGATCTTCTGTCCGCTCTTGTTGAACGTCGGGTAGGATGGCAGCCAGCCGAGTCGTGCCGCGAGCACGTTGTAGTCGCCGGGGTGGCGGTAGCGCGGCTTGCCCGTCGCCGCGACAATCTCTTGCGTGTCGATCTCGTCGCTCCGCCACTGATCGGTGCCGAAGTAGAAGAACGATGTGCTGTTCTGCAGACGCGCCGCCGGCTGCCAGTCCGTCGCCGTCATGACGCGCGCCCAGCCCTCCGCCGGACGCAGCTTCTCCTGCCCGACGTAGTGCGCCCAGCCGCCGCCGTTCCTGCCTTCCGCTCCGATGAAGAGCAGGAGGTTCAAGATCGTGCGGTAGATGATGTCGGCGTTGTACCAGTGGTTGATGCCCGCGCCCATGATGACCATGGTTCTGCCGTCCGTCTTGATCGAGTTGTCCGCCATCTCACGCGCCGTATGAATGGCAAGCTCGGGCGAGACGCCCGTGTACTTTTCCTGCCAATGCGGCGTATACGGCACATCGTCCTCGTAGGACGCAGCCGCCTCACCGCCGAGGCCGCGATCGATCGCATAGTTCGCCATCGTCAAGTCGTAGACCGTCGTCACGAAGCGCTCGCCCGCCGCCGTCTTGATCTTCTTTACGGGCACCATGCGCTTTAAGAGCATTTCCTCGCGCTCCGTGCCGAAGTACGGCAGAGTGACTTCGACCGCGTCATCCTTGATGTCGAGGACGGAAAGCCTCGCCTTGATCGCCTCGCCCGTGTCGCTGTCCTCTTCCTTGAGATTCCACTTTGCCTGACGATCCCAGCGGTCGCCCATCGTGCCGTTCGGCACGACGAGCCTTTCCGTCATCTCATCCACGACGTAGAACTTGAAGTCGGCGTGCTTCTCGTCGGCGCGTCCCATATCCTTCGCGTTGAGGAAGCGTCCGGGCAGGAAACTGCCGTCCTCCTTCTCGTCGAGAAGCACGAGGAACGGGAAGTCCGTGAAGCGGCGCACATAGTCGACGAAGAAAGGCACTTCCTTGTCGATGTAGTACTCCTTCAGGATGACATGCCCCATCGCCATGGCGAGAGCTGCATCGCTGCCCGTGTGCAGGCTGATCCACGTGTCGGCGACCGTCGTCGACTCCGCGTAGTCGGGCGCGACGGAGACGACCTTCGTGCCCTTGTAGCGCACCTCCGTCAAGAAATGCGCGTCGGGCGTGCGCGTCAGCGGCACGTTCGAGCCCCAGGTGATGATGTAGCCCGCATTGTACCAATCGCTCGACTCGGGCACGTCCGTCTGGTCGCCCCAAACCTGCGGGCTTGCCGGCGGCAGATCGGCATACCAGTCGTAGAAGGAAAGCCCCGCGCCGCCCATGAGCTGCAGGAAACGAAGCCCTGCAGCATAGCTGAGCATCGACTTCGCAGGAATGACGGAAAAGCCGAAATTGCGGTCCGGACCGTACTTTTCCACCGTGTAAAGAAGCGACGAAGCGATGAGCTCCGACACCTCGTCCCAATTCGAGCGCACGAAGCCGCCCATGCCGCGCGCCGCCTTGTAGCGCTTCTTCTTCGCAGGGTCGTCGGCGATGCTGCGCCACGCCTCAAGCGCCGTCTTATGGCTCTTCTTCGCCTCGCGCCAAAGCTCGGCGAGATCGCTCCTGAGATACGGGTACTTGATGCGCAGCGGACTGTAGAGATACCACGAGAACGAAGCGCCGCGCGGACAGCCGCGAGGCTCGAAATCCGGCATGTCGGGCGAAGTCTCCGGATAGTCGAGCGCTTGGTTCTCCCAAGCCACGAGACCGTCCTTCACATAGATGTTCCAGCTGCACGAACCCGTACAGTTTACACCGTGCGTCGAGCGCACCCGCTTGTCGAACGACCAGCGGTCGCGGTACATGTTCTCCCAGTCGCGCCCGCCCTCATGAATCTGTTGGTGACCGCTCGCCGTCCGCTCCTTCGGGATAAGATAACGGAACTTCTGGAAAATGCTGCTCACTTCTCCATCTCCCTCCTGAGGAAATCTCATTTTCTTAAAGAACACGGATGTTTTTATCCGCACTTCTCTAAATTTCTCTAATCCATTTTATTATAGCAAGATTTTCTCGGATTTGTCCTGTAACAAATATCACAGATGAAAAATTTTCTGTCGAATATGGGATACGCTGTGATAAATATTACTGCAAGTCGCTTTTCTTATGTTATACTAAGATAATATAATATAATGACTTTTCCCGAAGAAAGGAGTTTTTCCATGAAAAAAATCGCCCTTCTCCTCTCGTGCCTCGCCCTCTTCGTTCTCGCGGGCTGCGGCACTGCACCGAGCGCTTCGGACGCGAAGAAAGATTCCGTCGAACTGCAGGTCTCCGCTGCCGCGAGCTTGACCGACGCGATGAATGAGCTGGCGACCGAGTACGCGAAGGAGCATCCTCAGACGAAGCTCGTCTTCAACTTCGGCAGCAGCGGCGCCCTGCAGCAGGCGATTGAGAACGGCGGCAGCGCCGACCTCTTCTTCTCGGCGGCGCAGAAGCAGATGGATGCGCTCGAAAAGGCGGGACTTCTCGCCGACGGCACGCGCAAGAACCTCCTCGAAAACGAGGTCGTGCTCATCGTTCCCAAGGATGGCGGCAAGGCAATCACCGCCTTTGACGCGCTTGCGACTCCTACGGTTTCTCGCGTTGCACTCGGCGAGCCGAAGGGCGTTCCTGTCGGCCAGTACACAGAGGAAATCCTCACGAAGCTCGGCATCCTCGACCAGGTGAAGGCCAAGGCGGTCTACGGCTCCGACGTGCGTCAGGTTCTCTCGTGGACGGAGACGGGCGACGCGGACTGCGGCGTCGTCTACGCGACGGACGCCGCCATTTCCGACAAGGTTAAGGTCGCAGCGAAGGCTCCGGCAGGCTCGCACAAGCCCGTCATCTATCCCGCTGCCATCTTGAAGGACACGAAGCACATGGACGAGGCGAAATCCTTCCTCGACTTCGTTTCCTCGGAAAAGGGCATGGCGATCCTTGAAAAGTACGGCTTCAAAGCCGCCGGAAAATAATGGAACTTGAAGTCAAGATTCGCAAGAAACTGCGCGGCTTCGATCTTGCCGTGGAATTTTCCGTGCGCGACGAAGTGCTCGCGCTGCTCGGCGCTTCAGGCTGCGGCAAGAGCATGACCTTGAAGTGCATCGCGGGCATCGAAAAGCCCGATGAGGGACGCATCCTGCTCAACGGGCGCACGCTCTTCGACAGCGAAAAGGGCGTCAACCTCGCGCCGCAGAAGCGCCGCGTCGGCTACCTGTTCCAAGACTACGCCCTCTTTCCCAACATGACCGTCGCCGAGAACATCACGTTTTCGGCGCACGGCACGAAAGAAGAAAAGCGCAAGCTCCTCAAAAGGGAGCTTGCGCGCTTTTCGCTTGCGGGACTCGAAAACTCCTACCCCAAGGAGCTTTCGGGCGGGCAGAAACAGCGCACGGCGTTCGCGCGCATCCTCGCCTCCGACGCCGAACTGCTGCTGCTCGACGAGCCGTTTTCCGCGCTCGACAGCTACCTCAAGTGGCAATTGGAGCTGGAGCTGCTGCACCTCTTCGACTCCTACGGACGCGCCGCCGTCCTCGTCTCGCACGACCGCGGCGAAGCCTACCGCCTCGCCGACCGCATCGCCGTCCTGAGCGGCGGCGCCCTCGAATCGCTCGGCACGAAGCACGCGCTCTTCGAGCAGCCCGGCACGCGCGCGGCGGCGCTCCTCACGGGCTGCAAGAATATCTCCCGCGCACGCCGCACGGCAGAGCATGAGCTCTTCGCCGAGGACTGGCAAATCACGCTGCACTCTGCCGCCCCCGTGCCCGAGAACCTCCGCTATGTCGGCATCCGCGCCCACTTCTTTTCCCTGCGCGAAGAAGCGGCGGAAAACACGCCGCGCATGGAGACCGTGCAGATCATCGAGGATGCTTTTTCCTACCTCGTCATGGCGAAGACGGCGGATTCGGACGCCGCGCCCGTGCGTTGGGAGATTGAAAAAATCGCTTGGCAAGGGCTGGGGCAGAAAGAATTCTATCTGCATTTTCCCGCCGATCGACTCATCTTGCTCGAACGATAGGAGGCGCACATGGAATTTTCTCCCTTTTGGATCACCTTGAAGACGGCGACAGCCGCCACCTTCATCTCCTTCTTCCTCGGCATCGCCCTCGCCTACGCCGTCCTCCACATGAGGCGATTCCAAGGCATTGCCGACGCCGTCATCACATTGCCCCTGGTGCTTCCGCCGACCGTCGTCGGCTTCTTCCTGCTGCTCGTATTCGGCAGGAAAAGCCCCCTCGGACAGTTGCTCCTCGACTTCGGCGTGCCGCTCGTCTTCACCTGGAAGGCGACCGTCATCGCCGCCGTCGTCGTCTCGCTGCCCCTCATGTACCGCACGGCGCGCGGCGCCTTCGAGCAGCTTGACAAGAACATCGTCTACGCGGCGCGCACGCTCGGTATCTCCGAGTGGCGCATCTTCTGGCGCATCCTCGTGCCGAACGCCAAGCACGGCATCGTTGCGGGACTCGTGCTGACGTTCACGCGTGCGCTCGGCGAATTCGGCGCGACGATCATGTTCGCGGGCAACGTCCCCGGCACGACGCAGACGATGTCCACAGCGATCTACGCCGCCGTGCAGGCGAACGACTACGACCTCGCCTTCCAATGGGCAACGGCTCTCGTCCTCTTCTCCCTCGTCTTCGTCGCCGCCATGAACGCCTGGCTTGCGAAGAGCCGCAGCTAAAAAAATACGGACACACAAAAAAGCTTCCTGCCGCAAATTGCAGCAGGAAGCTTTTCTATTTCAATTTGTTTGCGAGGGGATTGCCGCCTTACATCATACCCGGCATACCGCCGCCCATGCCCGGTGCGCCCATCGGCATCGGAGGCTCCTTCTCCGGCTTATCTGCCACAAGCGTCTCCGTCGTCAGAACCATCGCCGCGATGCTCGCCGCATTCTGCAGAGCGGAGCGCGTGACCTTCGCCGGGTCGACGATGCCCGCGCCGATCATGTCAACATACTCGCCGGTCAAAGCGTTGAAGCCCGTGCCGTTCGCCGACTTCTTGACATTTTCGACGACGACGGAACCTTCGAGACCTGCGTTGTTCGCAATCTGGCGAACCGGCTCCTCGACGGCGCGCTTCACGATGTTGATGCCCGTCTGCACATCGCCTTCGGCATTCAATGCATCAAGTGCAGGCAGGATATCGACGAACGTCGTGCCGCCGCCGGCGACGATGCCCTCTTCGACCGCCGCACGCGTAGCGTTCAGCGCGTCCTCGATGCGGAGCTTCTTGTCCTTCATCTCGACCTCGGTCGCAGCGCCGATCTCGATGACGGCGACGCCGCCCGCGAGCTTTGCGAGGCGCTCCTGCAGCTTCTCCTTGTCGAAGTCCGAAGTCGTCTCTGCGACCTGCTTTTTGATCTGCTCGACGCGTGCGTCGATCGCAGCCTTATCGCCCGAACCGTCGACGATCGTCGTCTCCTCCTTCGAGGAGCGAACCTGACGCGCCTGACCGAGATCTTCGATCTCGACGCTGTCGAGCTTCCTGCCGACTTCCTCGGAGATGACCGTACCGCCCGTCAGGATAGCGATGTCTTCGAGCATCGCCTTGCGGCGGTCGCCGAAGCCCGGAGCCTTGACGGCAAGCGCCTTGAACGTGCCGCGCAGCTTGTTGACGACGAGCGTCGCAAGCGCCTCACCGTCGAGATCCTCGGCGATGATCATCAGTTCCTTGCCCTGCTTTACGACCTTCTCAAGAATCGGCAGGATGTCGGCAATCGCCGAAATCTTGCGATCCGTGATGAGGATGTACGGATTGTCGAGAACGGCTTCCATCTTGTCCGTGTCCGTGACCATGTAGGGGGAGATATAGCCGCGGTCGAACTGCATACCCTCGACGACCGAGAGGTTCGTGTCCATAGACTTCGACTCCTCGACCGTGATGACGCCGTCCTTGCCGACCTTCTCCATCGCCTCGGCGATCAGCTCGCCGACTTCCTCGTCGCCCGAGGAAATCGCCGCGACCTGCGCGATCGCCGCCTTGCCCTCGACCTTCTTCGAGTTGCTCTTGATCTCATCGACGAGCTTCTTGACCGCCTGGTCGATGCCCTTCTTGAGGATCATCGGGTTCGCGCCCGCAGCGACGTTCCTCATGCCCTCGTGGATCATCGCCTGCGCGAGAAGTGTAGCCGTCGTCGTGCCGTCGCCCGCGATGTCGTTCGTCTTCGTCGCGACTTCCTTGACGAGCTGTGCGCCCATGTTCTCAAACGGATCTTCGAGCTCGATGTCCTTCGCAATCGTCACGCCGTCGTTCGTGATCGTCGGTGCGCCGAACTTCTTGTCGAGAACGACGTTGCGGCCCTTAGGTCCAAGCGTGACCTTTACGGCATTCGCCAAAGCGTCGACGCCCTTGCCGAGCGCACGGCGCGCTTCTTCATTGAACAAAACCTGCTTTGCCATGATAAAACCTCCCAATATCTACGAATCTATCGAAGCTGCGCTCTCTCAGACAAATCTCAGAGAACCGCGAGGATGTCGCTCTCGCGAACGATCAGGTAGTTCTGCTCGTCGACCTTGACTTCAGAACCCGAGTACTTCGAGAAGATAACCTTGTCGCCCGTCTTGACTTCCATCTGCGCACGCGTGCCGTTGTCGAGCATCTTGCCCGTGCCGACTGCGACGACTTCGCCTTCCTGCGGCTTCTCCTTCGCCGTGTCCGGCAGTACGATGCCGCTCGCCGTCTTCATATCGCCTTCCGAAACCTTGATGACAACTCTGTCGCCCAATGGCTTGATCATGTTTATCTTCCTCCCAAATCAACGGAAGCGCTGACAAATCAGCTCTTCCTAAAATCTTTTTGTTAGCACTCGCATTGCTTGAGTGCTAATCACAGCTCTTATATTACTCATTTTTCGATAAATAGTCAAGGACTTTTTTTGATTTTTTGACCTTTTAGCAAAAAATCTGCATGACACAAGCCCCTCGTATAATGCAGCGGTTGTTCCAACAGCTCAATGCAGCGTGTCCTTCAAGTCCGCCAAGAAACGCCTATCCTGCGCTGTTAGGCACGCTTGTTCCAATAGCTCGGGACGCCGCTCGTATGTGATGCGAAGCGATTCCCTGCGCCGCCATGCGCGAATCTTCGCGTGATCGCCCGACAGAAGCACCTGCGGCACTTCCATGCCTTCAAACGTACTCGGTCTCGTATACTGCGGGAACTCCAAAAGACCGTCGTAAAAGGAATCCGTCGGCGCCGATTCATCCGAACCGAGGACGCCCGGAATCATGCGAGCCACAGCGTCGACGACGACCATCGCAGGCAGCTCGCCGCCCGTCAGCACAAAATCGCCGATGGAAAGCGCCTCATCTGCCAAATGCACATGGATGCGTGCATCAAAGCCCTCGTAATGACCCGAGAGAAAAATCAGCTGTTCCTCTTGCGCCAGTTCCTTCGCCTTCGCCTGCGTGAAGGTCGCGCCGCTCGGACACAAGAGCACGATGCGCCGCCGCTTTGCCGTGCTGTTCGCCAAGATCGAGCGTACGGCGCGAAACATCGGTTCTGGCTTCAAGACCATGCCGCTGCCGCCGCCGAAAGGCGAATCATCGACCTGCCTGTGCTTATCAAAGGCAAAGTCCCGAAGCTGCGTCAAGCGTATATCAAGCAGCCCCTTTTGACGGGCGCGCTTGATGATGCTCTCGCCAAACACCGCCTCGAACATCATCGGGAACAGTGTTACAATATCAATCCGCACGGCTGTCCAACTCTTCCTGCAAATCCACGCGCAAAAATCCCTCAGCGATATTGATTTCGCGCACAACCTTTTTCAGCGCCGGCACAAGCAGCTCCGCGCCGTCAGGCTTCTTCACCACATAGACGTCGTTGCTGCCCGTCTTGAGAACATGGCTGACCGCCCCCAGCCGTTTGCCGTCCATATCGAGCGCTGCAAGACCGATGATGTCAAACGTATAGAACTCGCCCTCAGCGAGCGGCGCAGCGTCTTTTCTCGCGACGCGCAGAAGCTCGCCCGTCAGCTTTGCCGCCGCTTCACGCGAGCTGCACTCGGCAAGCGTCAAAAGCACAAATTGACGATGATAGTGGACCCGCTCGACATGGAAGATCCGTTCGCCGATAAGCACCTCGCGCAGGGACTCGAACCGTTCGGGAAAGTCCGTCAAGGGAATCACGCGCAGCTCGCCCTTCAGCCCATGCGGCGCCCCCGCCTTGCCGATGACAACACGCCCGTCAGCCACGGATCGCAACGACCTTGTCGTCCTCGACGAGGACTTCGACGTTCATCAGCTCCCGCATGTTCGAGCCGACCTTAAGCTCCGCCGTGCGCTCCAACGTACCTTGAACGATCTCGGCGCCGATCGCGAGCTTCTTCGTCTCCTCAAGCTTCGCTTCTGCCTGCTCCTTGAAATCCATGCGCTTCTGACGTTCGATAGCAAAATGCTGACGCGCCGCCTGCGCACGCTGGATGTCCTGCTGCGCCGCCTCAGAAACGATGCGCTTTTCCTGTATGCCCATCTGCTGCAGTTCAAGCTCCACCTTCTGCAGACTGTCCTCAAGCTCATCAATGATGCGCTTCTTGAGCTTTTCCGTCAGCTTCGCCTTGACCGTGCAAGGAACCTTCACCTGAATACTGTCCATTCCCTTTCCTCCTAAAAAAATAGCGGCAAGAACCCCCAAAAGGAATACTGCCGCATACATCCATCAGTTGATGTCAACCTTGATTTTTTTATTCTCGCGGGTGCCGGCAGCCTTGGCAACCGTGCGAATTGCTTTCGCGATCCTGCCTTGTTTGCCAATCACCTTCCCCATATCATCCGAAGCAACATGAAGCTCGATCAATGTTATGCGGTCTTCCTGCTTTTCGTCGACAACGACATCCTCGGGATGATCCACCAATGCCTTGGCGATGATTTCAACGACTTCCTTCATGTGACGCCTCTTTTCTCAAGAGAAGCTGCGGGAATCGGCTTTCATGCACCGTCCCCGCCGCCTCGCCTCGATCAGTTTTTCGAGCGCTTCTTCTCATCAAACTTTGCCATGATGCCCTTCTTGCTGAAAAGGGAGCGGACGGTATCCGTCGGCTGTGCGCCCTTGCTCATCCAGTCGATAGCCTTTTCCTCATCGACATGGATGACGGCAGGCTCCTTCGTGGAGTCGTAGTTGCCGAGGATCTCGATGAAGCGACCGTCGCGCGGCGAACGGGAATCCGCTACGACGATGCGGTAGAACGGGTTCTTTTTTGCGCCCATGCGGGTCAAACGAATCTTTACTGCCATGTTTTCACCTCCTTTAAAGGATTCAATGTATCATTCAGCCGATCAAGGCATGAACGGCAGCTTCATGCCGCCGAGTCCAGGGAAGCCTTTGCCTTTCTTACCGCCCTGCATCTTCTTGACCTGCTTCATCATCTTCTTCATCTCGTTGAACTGCTTTAAGAGCTTGTTCACATCCTGTACGCGCGTACCGCTGCCGAGTGCGATGCGCTTGCGGCGGCTGCCGTTGATGATAGAGATGTCGGCGCGTTCCTTCGGCGTCATGGACTTGATGATCGCCTCGATGCGGCGCACTTCCTTGCCGTTGAGGTCGATGTCCTGTCCCTGCAGCTGCTTCTTGAGACCGCCCATTCCCGGAATCATGCCGAGGATCTGCTCGAAGGAGCCAAGCTTTCTGACTTTCTGCATCTGCGCGAGGAAGTCGTCAAGCGTAAACTCTGCCTTGCGCAGCTTCTTCTCCATCTTCTTGGCTTCTTCCGCATCGAACGTGGCCTGCGCCTTTTCGATGAGAGAAAGCACATCCCCCATGCCGAGGATGCGCGACGCCATACGGTCGGGATGAAACGGCTCTAAGGCTTCGAGCTTTTCGCCCATGCCGACGAACTTGATCGGGCAGCCCGTGACCGCCTTGACCGAGAGCGCTGCACCGCCGCGTGCGTCGCCGTCGAGCTTTGTAAGCACAACGCCGTCAAGCCCAAGTCCCGCATGGAAGCTCTCCGCCACATTCACGGCGTCCTGCCCCGTCATCGCGTCAACGACGAGCAGGATCTCGTGCGGCTTGACATTCGCCTTGATATCTTTAAGCTCCTGCATGAGATCCTCGTCGATGTGCAGTCGGCCCGCCGTGTCAACGATCACAACATCATTGAGATGCGAACGCGCATGATCGACCGCACTCTTGGCAATCGTCACGGCATCCGTTCCCTGCGTCATGGCAAAGACGGGAATGCCGAGCTGCCCGCCCAAGACTTCAAGCTGCTTGACGGCGGCGGGACGATAGATGTCGGCAGCGACGAGCAGCGGCTTCTTTCCCTGCTTCTTGAGGAAAAGTCCGAGCTTGCCCGCCGAAGTCGTCTTGCCCGCGCCCTGAAGCCCCGCCATTAGGATGATCGTCGGCGGCGCAGACGAGATATTGAGGCGGCTCTGTGTGCCGCCCATGAGCTCCGTTAGCTCCTCGTCAACGATTTTAACGACGACCTGCGCCGGCGTCAGAGTATCGAGCACATCCTGTCCGACGGCGCGTTCCTTCACTTTTTTGATGAAGTCCTTGACGACCCTGAAGTTGACATCGGCTTCTAAGAGAGCCATGCGCACTTCGCGCATCGCCTCGTTTACGTCGTCCTCTGTCAGCTTGCCATGTCCGCGCAGCTTCTTGAACGTCTGCTGCAGGCGATCTGCCAGGCTTTCAAATATCATGCTGTACCTCCCGTCGCGTCCCGAGGAGTCTTGCGATGCGCTGCAAGATCTGATCTACTTCTCCGGCGTTATCTTCCGTACGCAATGTTTCAATCCGTGCGGCAATCGCCGCCAACGCTTCATGCTCCACCTTGAGCCGCCGCAAAAGGCCGAGTTTTTCTTCGTAACCCTCCAACGCCTGCTCCGAACGATGAACCATATCGTAAGCCGCCTGCCTTGAAACGCCGACCGCTTCGCCAACTTCCGCCAAGGAAAAATCCTCGAAAAGATGCAGTTCCAAGCAGCGGCGCTGCTTTTCTGTGAGCAGCATACCGTACATGTCAAACATGTCCGCCAGATGAAAAAGCCTTTCGAGCATCATTTTCACCCGCTTTCATGAAAAGGCACGTCTCAAATCATAAACATGCTTTCGGGAAATCACCCCGACCATGCTATTATACGCAAGTCTTCACTCTCTGTCAATATTTTTCCTTGGCAGTCTCACATAGTCCTTTATGCCTACAATTATTTCACAGATTGCCGGAGACCGTCTCCTGTAGGCGGACTGCCTAAAAAATTGCACTTTTTATAGGTCGCATGTCTTGCTTGAACAGGAATATTATAGTATAATCTTACTATGTTAAATGGATTTTAACATACGAAAAAATGCTTATGTAAAGAGGTGTGGACATGAAATTACGAGTAAAACTTCTTCTATGGGTCGGTATTCCCTTCTGTATCATCTTCTTCGCCGTATCCGTTTTCAGTTATTGGAACGCAAGTACGCTGCTGAAAGAATCGACAGAGCGCGAAATGATGACGCTTGCCGAACTCGATGCGGAGCAGGTCGCCGAGATCGTCGAAGCGCAGCGCGGCGTTCTCGGCGGACTGGCAGAAGCGTGGACCGCCGGGCTTCCCTCCAACGAAGCATTCGACCCCGTCGGCAAACATTTCATGAAGCGTGAGGACATCAACACGCTCTTCATCGGCTTCCCCGACCGCGACTTCCTCGACAGCGAAGAGGGCGTCGTGCCGAAAGCCGAATTTGACGCGACGACGCGCGATTGGTACAAGGACGCAGCAGCGCACGACGGCGTGCGCCTCTCCGATGTCTACATGGACAGCTTCACAAACGTCAAAGTCGTAACGCTGAGCAAAGCGGTACGCAATAACGGCGCACTTCTCGGCGTCGTAGCGACCGACGTACGTTTTGAAAGCATCGAGAAAAAGGTCGCCTCCTTCAAGGTCGGCAAAACGGGCGAGGCTTTTATGCTCGACGCGGGCGGCCACTTTATCTGCCACCCCGTGCTGACGCTCGACGACAGGATTCAAGACGAAGGCGCGGATAAAGAAAAGACCTATCTTTCCAGGGAGCCTCTTTTCTTTGAGGGAAGCTTTCAAGGCGTCGATATGTTTTACGCCGTGCAGCCTGTCGGCGATACGGGATGGAATCTCATTCTCTTTGTGCCGCAGGAAGAAATCTTCTCCAACATTGCTCATCTCAAATGGGCGATGATCGGCTGCGCACTCTTCGCCTTGGCGCTCATGGGCAGCATTCTCCTCTACATCGCACGCTCCATCTCACTGCCGATCGAAAATCTTGAGTCCGTCGCAGCTAAAGTGGCAAAAGGCGATCTCTCAGCGAAGCTCACGCCGACCGACCGTCAGGACGAAATCGGCAGCCTGCACAACAACTTCTGCCAAATGACGCAAGGGCTGCAAAATCTCATACGTCAAACGGCGCAGACGGCGGAACATCTCGCCGCCTCATCGGAAGAGCTTACAGCTTCCGCCGATCAGTCCGCGCAAGGCGCACAGAAAACATCGGCAGCCGTCGTCAAGATCACGGGCGACACACAGGAACAAGGTACCGTCGTCGATGAATCCCTCCAAGCCGTCAACGATATAACACATGCCATGGATCAAATCAACACAGGCGTTGACGATGTATCTCATGCCGTGGAACGCGTGGAAGCAGCCACGATCGAGGGACAGCAAGGTCTGAACGTAGCCGTCGAAGGAATGCAGGTTTTGGACGAAAGCGCCAAAGGCGTGGCGGAAGCTGTGACCGCACTCTACGAAAGCTCCAAGCGCATCTCCGAAATCGTCGAGATGATCACGCAGATCGCCGGTCAGACGAACCTCCTCGCACTGAATGCCGCCATTGAAGCGGCGCGCGCAGGTGAGCAGGGACGCGGTTTCACCGTCGTCGCGGAAGAGGTTCGAAAGCTCGCCGAGCAGTCGGAAAACGCGGCGCAGGAAATCACTGCCTTGATCACGGACAACTCGAAACGCATCGAAGAAACCTTCAAGGTCATGCAGGATCAAAAAGAGCGCGTCGGCGAGGGCGTCGAGCAGGTGCATCAGGCAAGCGAGCGCTTCGACCGCATCGCCGCCGTCGTCAAGGAACTCTCCGAAAAAGTTTCCGGCATCTTGACGAGTACGCATCAGATCCACACGCAGAACGTACGCATGGAAACTTCCGTGCAAAGGCTCAAATCCGTATCCGACTCCGTACAGGACGAAGCTGAAAACGTCTCTGCCGTATCGCAGGAGCAGGCGGCGTCCATGCAGGAGATCGCAGCGGCAAGCTCCACCCTGGCAAATATGGCGCAGGATTTGCAGAAAGCCGTGAGCAAGTTTCATATCAGCTAAAAAAAGAGTCCGATGGACGTTATCCGTCGGACTCTTTTTCTTTGGGAAATCCCGGGGATTTCATATATGGAACGTGCAAATCCCATGAATCTCTGCTATAATGAAGCCACCTTTTCATACAAGGCGAATACGCGGAATGTATCCGGAAAATCAAGTGCAAGGAGACTCTTCATGCTAAAAAATCCCATGAACACTGTCAAGATCGCCGCTTTCTTTCTCTCGTGTGCCCTCCTCTACGCGATCCATCTCGCAAATCCAACATTCTTCCCTGAACTTTGGCAAGTCCTGAAAAGCGGCGACCTCCTGGCGACTGCCGACTACATACGATCCTTCGGCTCATGGGCGATGTTCTTCAGCTTCTGGCTCGTACTCTTCGTCAACGCCATCGGCTTCCCCCCCGCTATCATCTTTTCGACGGCAAACACCTTGATCTTCGGCATCGTCCCCGGCATCATCCTCTCTGTCATCGCCGAAACCGTCGGCGTCACGATCAGCTTTCTGCTGCTGCGTTTCCTGTTCCGCTCCTCAGCGGAGCAGCTGATCGCCAAACATCCGCGACTCAAGAAGGTGGATGCCTACAGCGGCAAGAACGGATTCACCGTCATGCTCATCGCACGCATGGTACCCTACATCCCGTCGGCGCTTCTCAATGCACTCGGCGCCTTGAGCGCCATCAGCCTCAGAGACTACATCATAGCTTCCTTCGTCGGCAAATTCCCCTCGACCGCCATCGAAGCGATCATCGGGCATGATACCGTACTCAAAAATCCCGATCCGACGCGCCTCGTCCTCGTATCGCTCGCGGCTGTCATCCTCATCGCAGGCGCTTGGTACTACGAGAAACGCATGGAAAAAAAAGCCGACGCCATGCAGAAGATCCTCGACAAACATACAAAAATATGAAAGCCTGCGGAATAAACGCCGCAGGCTTTTTCTTTACTTTTTTAGAAGTCTTCGTCCATCCCCGTCGTGTCAACGCCAAAGATCAGCTTATCAAGGGTATGAATGAGCTGGTTGATCTCGGGCTTCGAGATCTGAGCGCTTGCACCGAGATCGTCGCCCTTACGGCGCATCTCTTCAGAAATCAACGACGAGAAGAGCACGAGCGGAATCTTCCGCAGGCGATCATCGCTACGCACGAGCTTCAAGAGACGATGCCCATCCATCTTCGGCATCTCGACGTCGGAAATGATGATGCGCACCTTTTCAAAGATCTTATCCTGCTCCGTTTTTTCCGCCATCTCCTTGAGGAAGCCCCATGCATCCTCACCATTGCCGAAATCACGCACATAGGTATAACCTGCGCCGTGCAGCGTGTTGACGAGGAGATCGCGCAGGAGTACGGAATCCTCTGCCACAATGATGTGCTGCGCAGCACGCCTTTGCTTGATGTCCTCCGATGTGTCGTCAACCGTCGTGAGCTTCTGATTGATCTCGGGATTGATCTCCGCCATGATCGTCTCAAAGTCGAGCAAAAGAACGATTTTGCCTTCCATCTTGACAAGACCGACGACACGCGACTGATCGCCGACTTCCGGCGCCGGCTCCATGTTCTTCCAAGAGATGCGGTGGATGCGCGATACATTGTCAACGAGGAAACCCATGTCGTAGCCATTGATCTCCGTCACAATGATGTTCTGCGAACGCCCTGCCGCCTGTCCGCTCATCACGCCGAGGCAGCGCGGCAGATCGACGAGCGGCACGGCTCTGCCGCGCAGGGTGAACAGCCCGTTGATGTACGGATGCGCCTGCGGCATCGTCGTCACAGGAAAATCAGAAGCCTTGATGACTTCGCGCACCTTCGCTACATTGATGCCATAATCGACAGCGCCGATATTGAACTCAATGATCTCAAACTCATTTGTGCCGGTTTCCAGCAAAATGCCCTTTTTTTCTTCTGCCATGAAAAATCCGCCCCCATTTCATACTCTAAGGAAATAATTCGTTAAAAAGACTTAAAATCCTTCTTTATATTTCAAGAATCGCAGATTATTTTCGCGCTTCTTTCTCATTTTCTTCATGCAAAGTCCCATCGTAAAGAAATGTCCAGCCGTCCTTTTCCTCAATGCGCCCTGCCTTGAGCAAATGTCCCAAGGCGCGTTTGAACGCCGCTTTGCTGATTTGAAACTTCGCCTTGATAATTTCCGGCGGCGTCTTGTCACTGTACGGCATCTTCCCCTTATGACTTTCCAAGTGATGCAAGATGCGCTCAGCGTCCGTGACAAGCGCCTTTTCCTTCGGCTCTCGCAGAGAACCGTTGAGTCTGCCGTCGCTGCGCAGGTAGGTGACGCGCACCGTGACTTCTTCGCCCACGCGCGGCCGCTCCTTCATCTCCTTGTGGGGGACGAATACGATATAGCGCTCATCCGTGAAGAGGAATGCGCCGCTTTCCGTGATGTTGTAGATCGAGCCGGAGAGCTTAGCTCCGATGCGCACATCGACTGCGGGCTTCGATGCACGGCGAAGCTCGTCCTCGACTTCCATCGTCACGGCAAGTCTGCCGGATTTATCCGTGTAGAGCTTCGCCCAAACGACCTCGCCGATCTGCGGCCTGCCGCGCATACCCGCGTAGGGCAGAAAGATGCCGCGTTCGGCGCCGACGTCGAGAAAAGCCCCGTCGCGGCTCACGTTGACGACGGCAAGGCGTGCGACCTGCCCTTCTTTCATGCGCGGCACCTTCATGCTCGCCGTCAAACGGTGCTTGGGATCAAGGTACAAGAACACCTCGACGATCTCGTCAACGGCAACTTCACGCGTCTGCTGCGTCTTGTGCAGCAGGATGTCGTCTGAGGTATTGCCCGTCTCAGCGTCGAGAAAGGCGCCAAGCTCGCCGATGCGTGCGACGCGAAGTCGTGCGACCGTGCTCGGACCGTACTTCCTGCACTTTTCTTGCGCCATCCTCTAGTCCTCGTAATGCGTGATCGGCGCATCGCTCCAAAGACGTTCCAACGCATAGAACGCACGGCTTTCCGTCATAAAGACATGCGCTACGCAGTCGCCGTAGTCGAGAAGCACCCACTCGCCCTCACGGTATCCTTCCTTATGCAGATAGGATTTCTCGTGCTTTTCCAACAACGCATCTTCAATATTGTCGGCGATGGCGCGCACCTGCGTCGCCGTATTCGCCGAGCAGACGATGAAATAGTCTGCAGCCGTCGTAAGCTCCGCCATACGCAGGATGACGATGTCCTCCGCTTTCTTATCACTCGCAGCCCTGGCGATCGCCTGGCTGATTTCTTCCGGTGTATTGCTCAAAATTCATGCCTCCTACTGCTCTTCACTTATTATCGTCATTTTCTCCCTCATGCTTTACCAGTTCTGGGAATAATTCTTCAATTTTTTGCCGAATCGCACCACGATCGGGCAGCCAATAGCCGTCATGCTGCGAAGTGGGCAGGATGAGCGTCTTGGGCGGCGCACTGCCGAGATTCTTCAAGACCTTAGCCAGACGCGCCGAGTCGAAAATCTCCGCGCTCGTCGTCATGCGATACTTAAAGATGTCCGCTACATCAGGCAGCTTCGGTATCGTATCGACCTGCAGAAATTTTTCGTAAAGAGCCTTGGCAAAACGCTGCTGGCGATGCAGTCTGCCGACCTCGCCAAGCTCTGAACTGCGGTAGCGCAGATACTTCTGCGCCGTGTCGCCGTCCATGTGCTGAAATCCCTTGGGGATGCGGATCGAAAGCCCCGCCTCGGGATCGTCGTAGTTCATCTCATCCTCGACGTAGAGATCGACGCCGCCCAAGACGTCGACTAGCTCGGCGAGCGCCTGTGTGTCAAGCGTCACATACTGATGAATGGACACGCCGAGAAGCGCAGAAAGCGTCTGCACCATCGTCGGTGCGCCGCCGTGCGCATAGAGATCGGTCGCTCGCAGCTCGCCGCCCCCCTGCGGCAGCGATACGATCATATTGGGCGGCACGGTGATGGCACGCAGGCTGCCCGTTGCATTTTCCATGCTCAGAAGCAGAATCGTGTCGGCATGTTTTCCCTCCGTACCATTCTCGTCAGCGCCGTCGTCGATACCGAGAATGAGCACGTTCGTATAGCCGTCGAACTTCGCGTCGATGTGGCTGTCGCGCACCTGCCGCCGCTCTTCGTAGCCTTGGTAAACGGCATCAATCTCCTGATAGATGCCATGACCGATGCCGTAAAGAAAGTAGCCTGCGACGGCGAGCACCGCGATGAATATGCCGAGAAAGAACATCAGCACGATGAGACGTGCGCGGCGAATGCGGCGGCGGCGAGCCTGCTCCTTGCGTTTGAGGCGAATATTTTCCTGCGTGCGGCTCTTCGCTCTGCGCGTCATGGCTCATGCCTCTCATTTTCTCGCAGGGACAGCAGAATTTCGTTGCGTGCCGCCACCGTCGCCGGATGAATGAGCCGTCCGGTCTCTAAAATAAATTTGATGGACTTCGACAGCCCTTCGAGCAGCATCGCATCGAGCTCTGCCGTGTACGCCAGCTCGCGCAGAGCCTTGACCTCGGGATAGTCGCGCTGCGGCTCGATCATGTCGGCGAAGTAGACGATCTTGTCGAGCTTCGTCATGCGCTCGCCGCCGACGGTATGCCGCCAAATCGCCTGCTGTATTTCGGCGTCTTTCACACCATAAAGCTCCGCCGCACGCTTCGCCCCCACATAGGCATGCAAAAGGAGCGGCATCGCACGCTCAACCTCACCATAGTCGATCGAGCGCCGCGCCGCTTCAGAAGCCAGCTCCGTCACAGCATATTCGCGTGCGCAGTCGTGCAAAAGCCCCGCGATACGCGCCTTGTCTGCGTCCACGCCGAAACGCTCCGCAAGCATGACAGCAGTATCCGCCACGCCGAGGGAATGTTCATAACGCTTCTGCGGCAGCCGCCTCGCCAGCTCCTCTTTCATTGCCTCATAATTCATTGATACAGACCTTCTTTATAGATGTACGTTTCCACCGATTCCGGCACGAGATAGCGGATGGAACGCCCCTCTTGCAAACGGCGGCGAATATCCGTCGAGGAGATCTCAAGTTCCGGCGTTTCCACGCAATGAATGCGCGAAAGCACCTCTTCGCCAAGGCGTGCACGCACATCCGTCAAGGAGATCGGCGCCCCCTTGCGCCTCGCCGCCGCGAAGTGGCAGAGAGAAAACAGTTCCAAAATACGATGCCATGTAAAAATCGTGTTTAGCTCGTCGCCGCCGATGATGAAGTAAAAGTCCGCATGATCGCCGTGCGTTTCGACAAGCGCACGCAGCGTATCGTAGGAGTACGAGGGGCCTTCTCGCTTCATCTCCACATCAAGCGCACGAAAGAACGGGTTGCTCCCGACGGCAAGCTGCGTCAGGCGCAGGCGATGCTCCGCCGACGCCCCCCGTCGCTCGGGCTTGTGCGGCGGCTCGGCAGCAGGAATAAAGATCACCTCGGCAAGTCGGAGCGCTTCCCGCGCCGCCTCTGCGATGGTCAAATGTCCGATATGGATGGGATCGAACGTGCCGCCCATGACGCCGATACGCTTTTTTTCCTCCGCCATACTCCCACCTCCGCCGCAAAACAAATCAGCCGAAAAGCGCGATCATCAAAACCAGCCCAGCAGCCATACTTGCGAGGATAATGAGACATGCGCGCATGGCATCGTAAAAGTCGTACGCGCCCTTGTCCGTCGAAAGATACTGCCGCAGCGCATACAAATAGCCAAAGATGCGTTTCATTCGCGCACCTGTCCTTCGCCGTAGATCAGATACTTCATCGTCGTCAGCTCGACAAGTCCCATAGGACCGCGTGCGTGCAGCTTCTGCGTACTGATGCCGATTTCCGCGCCGAAGCCGAACTCGCCGCCGTCCGTAAAGCGCGTCGAAGCGTTGACATAGACCGCCGCCGCATCGACCTCCGCTTGAAAACGGTGCGCATTCTTGACGTCGTTCGTGACGATGGCTTCCGAGTGTCCCGTATTGTAGCGATTGATATGCACGATGGCTTCATCCATATCGCGCACGACCTTGACCGACAGAATGAGATCGCCGTACTCCGTCGACCAGTCATCCTCTGTCGCTTCAGCAAGCGCACCGCAAATCGCCCGCGCCTCTTCCGAGCCGCGCACCTCGACGCCTGCAGCTTCCATCGACCGCACGATGCGCGGCAGAAAGTCGGCGGCGATGTTTTCATGCACGAGCAGCGTTTCCATCGCGTTGCAGACCGACGGGCGCGACACCTTCGCGTTCAGGGCGATCTTCTCCGCCATAGCGAGATCGGCGCTCGCATCGACAAAGGTGTGGCAGACGCCGCTGCCCGTCTCGATGACGGGCAGCGTGCTTCCCTGCACCACAGCGCGAATCAGCCCTGCACCGCCGCGCGGAATGACGGCGTCCAAGAGACCATTGAGATGCAGCATCACCTCGACGCCTTGACGGTCGGTCGCATCGATGAAGCCGATCGCCCCTCGCGGAACGCCTGCCTCCTGCGCCGCCTGCGCGAGCAAAGAGGCGATCGCCGTATTCGAGCGAATCGCTTCCGAACCGCCGCGCAGCAGCACGGCATTTCCCGACTTCAGGCACAATCCCGCCGCATCCGCCGTCACATTGGGACGCGCCTCATAGATGATGCCGACGACGCCGAGCGGCACGCGCACGCGGCGAATCTCCAACCCGTTCGGGCGCACCGTCGAAAAGTCGCCGCGTCCCACAGGATCGGCAAGAGCCGCCGTTTCGCGCAAGCCCTGCGCCATCGCATGAATGCGGCTCTCATCGAGCATCAGGCGGTCAAGGTAAGACCGCTTGACATCCTTCTTCATGCGCGCCTCTTCCAAATCCTCAGCATTCGCATCCAAGATGAGTTTCGCACGCTTTTCGAGCATATCTGCCATAGCATGAAGCGCCCGATTCTTCTCCTGCGGCTTCATCGTCGCCAAAATCCGCGACGCTTCCTTCGCCGCCTGCGCCTTTTCTCTGACCAACGCTTCGATGTTCATGACGAACCCCTCCTCATGCTTTCTGCTGCAAAACCGCCCTCAGACCATCAGCACCATATTGTCACGGTGAATGACTTCCTCATGAATCTCCCCTTCGATAAGTCCTGCGAAATCACAGCTCTTCCGTCCGGCGATCTTCGCAATCTGCGCTGCGCTGTAATTGACGATGCCGCGTGCAATCTCCTGCTCTCGCGCCGAGAGCACGCGCACCGTCGTCCCCGCCGCAAAACCGCCTTCGACGCTGACGACGCCCGCCGCCAAAAGGCTCGATCCCTGCGTTCGCATCGCCCTTTCACAGCCCTCGTCAACGATGATATCGCCGGCGATGCGCTTGCCGAAAGCGAGCCAACTCTTTCTGACCTTGAGATGCGATTCCTTCGCGGGGAACACCGTACCCACAGGCTCACCCGCAAGAACGGCAGAAATCACATCATCCCTCGCACTCGGCGCGATGACGAACGTCGCGCCTGCGTTCACGGCGATCTTCGCCGCCTCGATCTTCGTCGCCATGCCGCCCGTGCCAAACGAAGACCCCGCGCCGCCCGCCATGCGCTCGATCGCCGGCGTGATCTCCGCGACCTCCAAAATCAGACGCGCCGCTTTGTCCTTCTGCGGATTCGCCGTATAAAGCCCGTCGATGTCCGACAAGATGAGAAGCGCATCGGCGTCGATCAAGGTCGCCACCGTCGCCGACAACGTATCGTTATCGCCAATCTTGATCTCATCGACGGCGACGACGTCGTTTTCATTGATGACAGGCACGGCGCCCATAGCGATGAGTTCTAAAAGCGCGTTGCGCGAATTGGCATACTGATGATGACGCGCAGCGTTCTCCTTCGTCAAAAGCACCTGCGCCGCCGTCTGCCCGTAGTCGGAGAAAAACTTTTTATAAAGGGTCATCAAGCTCGACTGCCCGATGGCAGCCAAAGCTTGGCGCGCGGGGATAGCCGCCGGCTTTTCGTGAAGCCCGATACTGTCCATGCCGATGGCGATGGCACCCGAGCTGACGAGCACCATCTCGCGCCCCGCATTCTTGAGATCGGCGATCTCGCGCACCAGCCGATCCATGCGCCGAAAATCGGGCTTTCCCGACGTGCGCACAAGCGTGCTCGTACCGACCTTGACAACGATGCGCTTCGCTTCACGCAGGCGTTCGCGGGCATTCATACGACCAAGCCTCCTCGCTTACCTCTACTCGCGATATTCAAACTCCATGTCGCCGATATGCACCGTCATGCCCTCTCGGATGCCGCGCTCCTTTAAAAGCGCGTCGATCTTCTTCATGCGCCAGATGTACTGGAAGCGGCGCACCGCCTCATCGTTGCCGAAGTTCGTCATGGCGACAAGCTTTTCCAGCGCCTTGTTCGAGACGATGAAATCGGCGCGGTCGTTGCGTGTGATCGTCACAGCATCTTCCGCCTCTGCCGCAAAAGATGCATCGTAGACGCGCACGGTCTCGCTTTCCTCCGGCGGTTCATCCTTCATGACTTCAAGCGTTTCGCCCACATAGTCGATAAGCTCCTTCAAGCCTTGATGCGCCGCCGCCGAAACAGCGAAGAGACGGACGCCCTCCTTCTTCGCAAGAGCCTCTAAGCGGGGCAGATTCTCAGCCGCTTCGGGCAAATCCATCTTATTGGCGACAAGGATCTGCGTGCGTGCGGCGATCTTTTCACTGTACTTTTTAAGCTCTGCGTTGATACGATAATAATCTTCGACGGGATCGCGCCCCTCAAGCCCTGACGCATCGACAAGATGCAGGATGAGACGCGTGCGCTCGACATGACGCAGAAAATCATGCCCAAGCCCTGCGCCATCCGCCGCGCCCTCGATAAGCCCCGGAATATCCGCCATGACGAAGTTCTTCTCATAATCCGTCTGCACAACGCCGAGCACAGGAACGAGCGTCGTGAAATGATAGGCGGCGACCTCCGGACGCGCCGCCGAGACCGCCGTGATGAGGCTCGACTTGCCGACGCTCGGATAGCCGACAAGACCGACGTCAGCGAGCAGTTTAAGCTCCAACAGAAGCTCCTTGCTCTCCCCCGGCTCACCGAGTTCAGCGAAAGTCGGCGCACGATTCGCCGCATTGGAAAAACGTGCATTGCCGCGTCCGCCTCTGCCGGCTTTCGCGATGACGACCTCTTGCCCGACTTCCGTAAGATCGGCGAGCACCGCCCCCGTCGCTGCATCTTTGACGAGCGTCCCCGCAGGCACCTTGATGCGGCACGGCTCGGCATTCGCCCCCGTCATATTCTTGATATCGCCGTTACCGCCGTCCTTGCCCCTGAACTTCCGATGGTAGCGGAAGTCGAGCAGCGTGTTCATATTCGGATCGACGACGAATACGATGTCGGCGCCGCGGCCGCCGTCGCCGCCCGAAGGGCCGCCCTTCGGGATGAACTTCTCGCGGCGAAACGCCGACTTTCCTTTGCCGCCGTCCCCCGCCTTCACACTGATTTTCGCACGATCAATAAACTGCATCGCTGCCTCCCCCCTCGCCCTGATGCACATGCCTCATGGCCGGAATCGTACGCGGCTCCCGGCGATAAAGCATGGGCGTCAAGCGTCCTGCCGAAAAACCTCGGATAGAAAAAGATACCTGCGTCGCGGATGGCGCAGGTATTCTTCATCTTGCAATATTAAGCCTAAGCCGTCGGATAAACGCTGACTTGGCGATTGTAGCGACCCTTGCGCTCAAAAGCGACCTTGCCCGCTACCTTAGCGAAAAGCGTATCATCCTTGCCGATGCCCACATTGTGACCCGGATGGAAGTGCGTGCCGCGCTGACGCACGAGAATGCTGCCCGCCGTCACAAGCGTTCCCGCGTGCTCCTTGACGCCAAGGCGTTTGGACTCACTGTCGCGTCCGTTTCTGGTGCTGCTCACGCCCTTTTTATGCGCGAAAAGCTGCAAATCAAACTTAAACATAGATCTCACCCCTCTTTATCCTCGATTCTCACGGCGTTGGGTTCAATCTTTCGGATCTCATCCAACCCCAGCCGCATCGTTTCCAACACGGCTTCGGTGAAATCGTCGGGCGCTTCTTGGAGCTTCAAGAAAAAGTCCCCGCTCGCGACACGATAGCTTACGCCGCGATGCAGATGCTTCCCTATGCCGAGAAGCGCCGTCTGCACCAGCGTAGAAACCCCTGCACAGACGATGTCGGCGCCATATTCGCCGTTATGCCCCGTAACTCGGCAGCCCGATATTTTCCCGTTCTGACGCTCGATCTGAATTTCAATCATCAAGCCTCAATCTTTTCGATAACAACCTTCGTGAACGGCTGGCGATGACCCTGACGACGGCGGTAGTTCGACTTCGCCTTGTACTTAAAGACGAGAATCTTCTTGTCCTTGCCCTGCGCCTGAACCTTGCCCATCACCTTAGCGCCCTCGACGAGCGGACGGCCGACCTTGACGGCGTCGCCGTCCACAACCGTCAGAACCTCATCGAACGTCACGCCCTCGCCCTCTTCGGCGTTGAGCTTCTCGATGCGGATGACATCGCCCTCGGCAACGCGGTATTGCTTGCCTCCGGTCTTGATAATAGCGTACATGAAAACACCTCCCTGCGTGTTACTCGCCGACTACGGTACGGCAAACGCCGTTTCAAAACCCCATCGAGCGGTTAAGGAAACACGGATAAACCTTAACAAAATCCGCTATCTCCTAAAAATGCCGCGCCAAAGCCGCACGTGCATTTACCGTAAAATAATATCATACGACATGGGAAATGTCAAACATTTTAGCGGGCGATGCACGCAGCCGGCGCCTTATGAAAATCCACAAAAAAGCCGCCGAACGAAATCGGCGGCTTACCTTTCCAAATGGCGGAGTGGAGAGGATTCGAACCTCCGCTGCAGTTGCCCACACTAACGATTTAGCAAACCGTCCTCTTCAGCCTCTTGAGTACCACTCCGTATGCGATTGGCGCGCAAGCTGCGAAAAAATCTGTCCGCAAGCCAGCGACATAAGATATAATAACAGACCCATGCCGCCTTGTCAACCGAAATTTTCCGTAAGCTACATGATCTCCTTGTGCCTGCGCTGCCAGCCCGGCAGAAGCCTGCCCGTGTGCCACGGCTCCATGACCTCGCGGCTGCGGTAAGGCCGTGCGCCCCAGCGTGCGGGAATCTTCTTGCCGAGCAGCTTTTCCAGACGCGCGGCGATTTCCCGCAGCGACAGCGCCGTCCCTGCACTTACGGCGTACTCGCCGCAGATGTCCGCTCTGTCCGCTGCAAGATACTCCGCCGCGAGCCGAAAGGCTTCGGCGACGTCATCGACATGGACGAGGTCGAGCTTCTGTTCGCCGGGCGAAAGAGCAAGCTCTTCGCCCGTCTTTGCCGCCTCCTCTAAGAGCGCGAGAATCTTGCGCCGCGTATCTCCCTCGCCATAGGTATCGAAGAGCTTCAAACCGACGGCATGAAGCCCCGCCGTCTCCTCGTAGTAGCGCAGCATGACCTCGAAGGCTTCCTTCGTCGCCGCATAGAGGTTGACGGGCGAATAGCGCATCCCTTGATAGTGCTGCCAGCTCGTGCCCGCAAAGACGAAGCGGCGCACATCGTTCTTCGCCATCGCTTCCAAAAGCTCCGTGCCGAAGAGGATGTTGCTCGCGACGAGCGCCGGAATGTCCGCACTCTCATGCGCGGCAAGGTAGAGTGACGCGAGATGAGAGACGACCGTCGGCTCCGTCTCGCGCACGATATCCGTGAGCGTGCCGCCCGCGTACACATGGAAATCGACGCATCCGCGCACCGCAGCGGGAAGCGCCTTCAAATCCGACGACGGGCGCACGATGGCAGCGACCTCCCAGCCCGCCTCGATCATGCGCTGCGCGAGGCGCCTGCCGACAAAGCCTGTGACGCCCGTCAAGAGGATGCGCTTCTTCATCGCGCACCGCCCCCTCTCCTCTGCACGATTTCACGCGCCCAGCCGCAAAGTACCTCGTCTGCGGGGAAGAGCCGCGCGAAATGGCGCACGGAACTCTTGCTCTCGCCCAAGAGGATTTCCGGCAGCTTCTGCGGCACGCTCCCCTGCGCAAAACCTTCGCGAAGCGGCGGCGGCAGGAAGTTCAAAAACACCTCATGCGGCTCTTTCCCCATGCCGGTGAAATCGCACAGCGTCTTCTCCATTTTCATGATGTCATCGTAGACGGCGTTCAAATGCGCCGCCGTGCGCCCTACGGAAAAATTCTCCTCGATATAGCGCCGCGCATTTCGCCCAAGCCGCGCACGCTCCTCAGGATGCGCATAGAGACGGCGCAGAGCTTGCTCGAACTCCTCAGGCGTGCGCACCAAGAGTCCCGTCTCGCCGTGACGCACGAGATGTTTTTCCGCACATTGGTCGAGCGCGACGACGGCAAGACCCGCATTCATCGCCTCAAGCAGCACATTCTCCGTCGTGCCGAAATGCTGCGGATTGAGCAGATAGGCGAAGACATCCATACGGCGCAGTTCCGCCGCCACATCCGTCACATAGCCCGCAAAGGAAAGCTGCTCGGCAAGACCGAAAGGCGCCGCATCGCGGCGAATCCGCGCCTCGTTCTCCGCGTCGCCGACCAGACGGAAAAAAGCGCCGCGGATGTCCTTGACACGCGCACAGAAGCGCACAAAATCGGGATGCAGCTTCGCATAAGAAAGCGTGCCGACGTAGCCGACGGAAAATCCCGCGTGCGCCTCATGACGCGGCTCCTCTGCCGAAAAGTCGCCGACGCTGTTGACCATCGCGGCGTGTTCCTTCGCCCAAGTGCGCTGCGCCGCGTCCCAGAAAGGATTCTCATACGAATATGCCGACGTGAATACGAAGCGCTGCGGCACGCGCAGGAATACGGGCGGCAGCCAAGGATAGAACGCGCCCGAAACGTGCGCCCAGAGGACGAGCCGCGCGGGCACGGGCGGCAGCTCCAGCAAGAAGCGCACCATGCGCGGGTGATGCCACCACTCCAACTGCACGATGTCCGCACGCGCCATCGCCTCGGCGATCTTCGCCGCATCCTGCTCGACGTGCGCGGCGACGCCCGCCTCGGCAAGAAGATCGAAAAAATTGCGCTTCTCCGGCTCTTCGAGCAGCAGAAGCTCGTGGCGATCCCCGCCCTCGGCGGCAAAGGCGGCAAGAAGCCCCGAAAGCACCTTGCCGACGCCGCCGCCCATGTGCGTCGTGATATGAAGCACCTCGCGCATCGTCATCCCCCTCGTACATCGACACGTCAAAATATCAAACCATCAAAACGGACTCGAAAAATCTGCCAAAGAAACGAACCCCTGATCGCGCTCCGACAGAAGCGGCGAGGAAACGCCCCAGTCGATACCCGCCGTATCCCAGCGTATGCCCGCATCGCACGCGGGCGCGTAGACGCTCGTCACATTATACATCATGACGGCTTCATCGCTCAAAGTCAAAAAGCCGTGTGCCATGCCGCGCGGAATATAAATCATCTCGCCCGAACCGCCGGACAGCATGAAGCTCTGATGCGCGCCATACGTCGAGGACGCGCGGCGCAAGTCGAGCACGACATCGAGCACCTTACCGCTCATGCACCAGACGAGCTTCTCGTGGTCGGCGGGCGGCAATTGGAAGTGGAGACCGCGCAGCACATTCCTCTTGGAAACGGAGAAGTATTCCTCTCGAAACTCCGTCGTCAGTCCCAACTCGCGAAAAGCGCCCTCATGATACACCTTCGTGAAAGAGCCGCGCATATCCTCGCGCACCTTCGTGCGCAGGACATAGCAGCCCGCAAGCCGCGTTTTTTCACGCGTGAAATTCCCTGCTGCCTCCGTCACGTCCAATCCTCCTCAGAAAATGCCTGCTCGAAACTGCACGGACGAAGCTCCAAGGCCTCCTCGATCGTCATGCCCATGCGCCGCTCGAAATCATCCTTGATCGCAAAGAGCGCCGCCCAGCGCGAGGGGACGTTCGCCGCATCAAGACCGTAGCGGCGGATGATATCGACGAGCCGCTTCTCTAGGACGACGATGCCCGAAGCGTCGCCCAGGACATCGGCAAGCTGAATCAGGCGGTCATAGTCCGTGTAGATGATGCTTGGAAGGTACTCTCGCAAGAAAGCGATATCCTCCTCCGTGCTGTCCCAAACGCCCGTGACCGAACGCGCATCCTGCACGGGAAAGGAATGTGTGAGGCAGATGCGCGCCGCCTCCTCGTAGCCTTCTGCCAAAAGGTAGCGCCAGCCGCAGAAAATGTGATTGATGCGCATCTCACCGAAGCGCCGCCCGATGTCGTGCAAAAAACCATAGGCACATGCAAGATCGCCGTCCATCGCCGGCACACGCGCCGCAATCTTCCCCGCCGCCAGCCCGACATAGTACGAGTGGCGAATCCACAGCTTCGGCGCGCGCCTATGCGCCTCACGCAGATACTCTCGGGCGATTGCCGCCGTCAACTTCCGCTGTCCCGTCATAATGCGTAAAGCACCGTTTCACCGCTCGTCGCGCTGTGCTGACGCAGGAAGAAACGGTAGAACGGATAGCGTTCCATGAGCAGCTCCGGGATGCGCACATAGTCCTCCAAGCTGTGATAGACGCAGACCGCAAGCTTCGGGCGATGCTGCTCGATCGTCTTTGCCGCGCCGAGAAGCGCGTTGTACTCCGCCCCCTCAATATCCATCTTGAGAAGCGTGCACGCTGCGCCCTGCAGCACATCGTCGAGCGGACGCGCCGCGATGCCCGCCGCCTCTTCGTGTGCATCCGCGCCCGCCAGCCGTGAAGCCGACGGCGTCGCGGCGTTGCTTTGAAATACGAGCCGCTCATCCTTATCCCACAGCGCACACGGATGAATGCGCACATCGTCCCTGCCCTCGTATTTCTTCAATAGATACGCATAGTTCTCCGCATCCGGCTCAAACCCGTGGACAAATATACCCCCCCCGTGGATTGCACGGTCGATTTCCTCGCCATGACACACGCCCGCATCGACAAAGACCTCCCCTCGCGCAAGTTCACCGATAACATCGTTGCCGAAGTATTGGTTCGGCTCATAGAGCGAAAAATCTACAGGCCTGCCGCTCTTCATGTTCGCGATAAGCGAGCGATAAATATGACGTGACTTCTCGTCAGAGAACTTCTGCGCGATCTTCTCGATTCGGGCGTGTTCCGCAGAAAAATAGCACGCAGCGTCAAGCTGTACGGCGGAATAGACCGCCGCCTTGACCATCCTGCGCTCCAGCAAAGAAAGGATTTCGAGCAGGAAAATGCCCGTCGCGCCGATGACGACGGACAGCCGCCCGCCCTTGGCGTACATATCCTCACTCCGTTGATAGAACGTCTCGGGCGCGGCGACCTCGATGCCTGCGATACGGCTGCCGTGCTTCGCCGCGTTGCTGTCCACCCAGAAGATCGGCTTCTTGCCCTCGGGCGCACAGTACGTCCGATAAAACGCCTGCGCCACACGCCCCGTACCCCAGATGACGTATGGCGCGGCAAAAAGCTCCGACCATTCGCCCGCTGCAAACTTTTCCATCGACATTCCTTCATCACCCCACACATTTTTCATCCGTCGGCTTCACGAGGTCAAGAATGTTGATGACGTTCTTGACGCGCGGAAACGCCTGATGAATCTGCTTCTCGATGGTAGACATCAGAGAAACGACAGGCACGACGACCGTATCGATCTTCTCCGCATCCAAAATCTCAGGGCTGTGGATGAGGTGCCCATCGACCTCGCTGCCCTGCTTGATCTTCGAATTGTCAATGAGAAAGACGCCTGCCGCTCCGACGAAAGGCAGGTCGGGGATCATCGTGGCAAAGTAGTCGTTGATGCCCCAGAAAGCAATCTTGCCGCATTCTTCGCGCAAAATCTCCACCGATGACGTGATGTAGCGCACGACTTCGGGCAAGATCGGCAGTTTGTGCTTCTTGCCGCACTTCTTGCACGTCAGGACGTTGCGCGTGAAAAATCGCACGTTCTCCCAACGGTTCTCCTCGCTGCATTCCGTGCATTTTCCCGTGAAGCTCAAAGCGCGGTGCGCATAATCAACATGCACGTCATGAATGTCCTCCGGCGGCAGGAAAGCGCGCTGCGGCAGGCGCATGACCTCGCCTGCAAGCCAGTCCAGCTCCTCCTTCGACATCTTCGAAAGGTTCACGACAGGGCAGCCGTCGCGGATGAACTTCACCTCGTCCTTGATGATGCCGCGTGCGAGCGCCGTCTTATAAAGCGGCGTTCCCGGATACGTCGTGATGAAGTTCAGCGTGATGCCGTATTCCGTATGCGCTTTCCACCAATCGAGCGTGCGCTTCGCCGTCTCGATCGTTTCCTCCACATCGCCGAAGATGAAGCCGCCCTGAATCGTCAGCCCGTACTGGTAGGCGAGAGCCAGAGCCTTCTCCGTCTGCTCGAAACGGATCTTCTTGTTCATGCTGCGCAGGATGCCGTCGTCTGCGCTCTCCAAACCGAAGCCCATCGTCACGCAGTTCGAGTCCTTGAGGATGCGCACCATCTCCTCCGTGACATCGCATACGCGGAACTGCGCCCACCAGCGAATGTTGTACGGCTTAATACGCGCACAGAATTCGACCACGCGCTGCATGTTGATGGCAAAAAGCTCGTCCGACACAAAAATGTACTTGATACGGTACTTTTCCACGAGGAGGTCAAGTTCCTCGAAGAAATTGTCCAACGAACGCTTGCGGTAGTGACTGCCGCTCGTATGGAAACAGAACGTGCACTGGAATGGGCACGAGCGGCTCGTCGTCATCGTGATCGCATGATCCTCGTTCATGCCGAGGAGACTCGGCACCATCGCGGCGATCTTCGAAAAGTCGAATCCCTCGTAGTCGGGGAAGGGAATCGCATCGAGATCGGCGACCTCTTTGCGCGCCTTCGTGCGCATCCAGACGCCGTCGTCACGGTAAACGATGCCCTCGACTGCCATCACATCCTCGCCGCGCTCCAAGGCATGACAAAGCGCCGGCGTCGTCTCCTCGCCCTCGCCGACGATGCCGTAGTCCGCAAACGCCAAGACCTCCATGCCCGCCGCAGGCGCACTCGTGATGATGCCGCCGCCTGCGACCGTAACGATGTGCGAATCGACATCCTTCGCCGCCTGCAAGATCTCGCGAATCGCCGGATATTGAAAAGACAGCCCGCCCGTCAGAACGACGTCGATCGAGTGCGCTCGGATCTCTTCCGCTATGATCTCGCGTGTCACACCCTCGCGGCTGTTCATGTTCAGCGTAAATACGCGAAGCCCCGACTGCTTCATGCTTGATGAAACGTAGGGGATTCCCAAAGGGAAATGATACCACTCGCCGATCGTATCGACAAAACGCGGCATGACCAACAAATAATTCATAAAAGCACCTCATGAAACACTTGCGATTGCATTCTACTATGAAAGTCCAAGAAGTCAAGCCCGAAGGGCGCCGACTGATTGGGTAACTTTCATTAAGGGCGAGGCACAATGTCTACGAAGTAGACGTTTGTGCGTGTAGTTTACTATGAAACCCCAAGAAGTCAAGCCGAAGGGCGCAGACTGATTGGCTAGGTTTCTGTAAGGGCGGCGCACTTTTGTCCACAAAGTGGACGTTTATGCGTGTAGTTTATCAAAGATCTTGAAATTTTTGCAGCACTCGCTCTGCATCATCATCGAGCATATCTTCCCTGCACATGATGTTGCGAAACGGGCGGCAGTCACGGCAGCTCGCATATAGATGCCGCTCATCGCGCAGGAGATGGCAGCGCATATCGTTGAGCGCCCGCCCTGTCCAAATGGAAGGGAAATCCTCTTTGAGAATATTGCCGACGGCGAGGTCGTTGTCCCCCACGCAGCACGGCAGAATATCGCCATCCGGGTTTAACAGGCATTGATAGAACGGGAAGGAGCAAAGCCGCGCAGAAGAGATCTCGCCGCCCAACTGCGCGACATCCGACGTATTTTCATCCGCTAACGGGACGAGATGCTCGACAGCGGTCAAGTCAGCGACAGGATCGAATACTTCATGAAAATGTTCCTCTTTGTCCAAAGCGACGTCTAAGATCTTGACGTACACCTTTGTGCCCCCCCCGCATACTTTTGTCATTTCATGAAACTCCCGTATGTGTGCGACGAATGCCGAAAAATCGAGATCCACGCCGGAAACCTCTCGATACTTCTCAGCATCCATGCCCTGTATACTAATGCGCAGCCAATCAAGCCCCGCCGCAATGAGCTTTCGGGACAATTCTTTATGAAGAAGCGATCCGTTCGTGACGACATCAATGCTTTCCGCGATCTCCTTCTCCTTCGCATAGCGGATCATTTCAGGCAGATCGGGATGCAGAAGCGGCTCTCCCCACCCCACGAAATGCAGGACTTTCAATTGCCGCTTTCCCACAGCGCGAATCTGATCGACAAGACGGTAAAACGTAGCGAGCGGAAGCTGCACGTTCTTGCTGAACTTCTCCTGCTCACTTTTCGCCTGCGTCAAACGACAGTAAAAGCAGCGGAAATTGCAGGCCCGCATCGGAAACACGGTCAGTGCATAGGGCATCGCAAGCGGCACGACGTCCGCCAGCGGCTGCCGCTCCCCATGAACCGAAACACCGTCTTTCTTTATCACACGTTCTTCCCCCTATTGCCAAACACCTTTAACAAACGCTCTGCATCTTGATCGAGCACATCTTCCTCGAACATCGCATAGCGATACTGTCTGCACTTCGCGCACGTCGTATACGCGGACTTTTCGCCGCGAAGCTGGGTTTCGAGGAAGGCTCGCAAGCGTTCGCCCTGCCAGATTGCCCGCACGGATTCTTTCGCAACGTCGCCCAATACCGCCGCCGTTTCCATAGCGCAGCATGGAACCATCTTGCCGTCGGGATTGAACTGCATCATGTAAAACGGCTGCGGGCAAACCTTTGCCATGCGCACGGCGGCGCCGTTCTGCGTCACATCGGCGAGCGCGTGACCCGCGAGCTTTTCGTAATCGATCTGCTCGACCGCGGGGATCAGATGCTCGACCGCGATGAAGTCGGCGATGTCGCCGAAGATGCGCAAAAACTCCGCCTCCTCGCCATCGCCGAGCGCACAGTCCATGATCTTCACATAGATCTTTGTATCGCCGCGATGCGCATAGAGCCAGCCGATATTCTCCACGAGATTTTGAAAAATGCCCCGTTTTTTCGTATAAGCGTATGCCGCATCCGAAAGCCCCTGCAGAGAAATGCGGATGCGCCCGAGTCCCGCACGGACGAGAGCCGCAGACAACTCATGCGTCAGCCGCAGACCGTTCGTCACAATGTCGAGCGATTCGGCGACGCCCGCCGCCTTCGCACATGCGATCATCTCGGCAATCTGCGGATGCAGGAGCGGCTCGCCCGTGCCTGCAAAGCGCAGCATTTTGAGCGGGCGGGGAAAAGCGGCAAGATCGGCGATGAACTTTCGGTAAAGCCCCATGTCAAGCACGGTCTTGGCAGCGATGAAGCCGCGCTCCTCCGGCGGCACAGAGTGGATGCAATAGGCGCACGCGAGGTTGCACGCATAGACGGGAAATACCTGGATGGAAAACGGCGTATCAAGCGGCAGTCGGTCGGCGAGACGCTGCCGCTTTCCACCCGGCGTCTGCCCGTCGATGCGCACGGCCTTCATCGCCACGCCTCCAGACGGGCGAGAATTTCCCCTGCCGCACCGTCCAAGACATCCTCGGGATGCGCGACGTCGTTCGGTGCGCAGCAGTGCGCACAGCGCTTGTTCTCCTCGCGCCTGCCCGCCAGCTGCAGCTGCCAGAACTCGCGCAGCTTTTCCCCATGCCACATATCCAAGATACGCATCTCATGCACGTTGCCGAGGACGATCGGCTTGTAGATCGTATCGCACGGCTCGACGTCGCCGTTCGGAAACACGCCGAGCATGTAGAAGGCAAGCGGACAGACCTTGCGGATGCCCTCCGTCTTGGTGCCATAGCGATCGTGCTCGATCTTCATGCCCTGCGTCAGTTCCACACCATCGTAGGCGGGCAGCATGTGCTCGATATACATGCGATCCGTCATATCGGAGAAGAGCGCATAGAACTTCTCGTCCTCGCCCTCTTCGAGCGCGACGTCCATGACCTTCAGGAAGAGTTTCGTCTTGCCGCGATGTGCATAGAAATAGCGGAGATTCTCCAACAGCTCCTCGAAGTTCACACGCGCCTTGCAGATCGTCGCATACTTCTCCGAGGAAAGCCCTTGAAGCGACACGCGCAGAGTGTCAAGCCCCGCGTCGATCAGTGCATCCGCGAGCGCCGGACGCAGCATGGAGGCGTTCGAGATGATCTCGATGCGCTCGGCGATCCCCTTCTCCTTCGCCAGACGAACCATATCGGCAATATGTGGATTGAGGAGCGGTTCGCCCTGTCCCGTGAGCGACAGCAGTTTGAGCTTTTGCGGAAACTCCGCGAGCTGTTCTACCGTCTTTTCGTATGTTTCCACCGTCATGTGCTCAGGCTGGAAGTCGTATTGCCGTTTCATCTCGGCATGACCGAGCGAGTGCCCGCAGTACACGCACTTGAAATTGCAGTACGTCGTCGGAAAGACGAACGCGCTGTAGGGTGCTGCAAGCGGCACGACTTCGGCGAGCTTCACGCGCTCCGTTCCATAGATGGGTTTAATTTCAGACGCCATATTTCCTCCTCAGGAAAAGAGCGGCAGGAGTCTTTCTGCATCCGCATCGAGATCTTCCGCCGGATTGTTGATCGCATTGAAGCATGTACAGCCGCGACACTCGGGCACCTCATCCTTACGCTTTTGCAGCAGCATACGCAGGAACGCTCTGCGCTTCGGCCCGTTCCAGATTTCCACGAGCGACTGCTTCTTCGCGCTGCCCATCGACAGCCCCTTGCCCAAGCCGGGCACGGGACAGGGGAACGTGTGCCCCTCGCAGCCAATTTGCAGGAAGTAGAAGGACTGTGCGCAGACCTTGCGCTCAAGGTCAAGCTCCTCGCCATAGAAGTTCTTCGAGCCGTCCACGACGCCTTTGAGGTCTTCCATCTGCTGCTGCATGACGACAAGATGTTCGATATAGATGCGGTCTGCCATCGGGCTGAACAGCTCAAGAAATGTCTTCTGCTCCTCTTCTGTCGGCACAGTCGCGTCGATCGCCTTGATGTAGATCGCCGTATTCTTTTTGTGCGCAAAGAGATAGCGCAGGTTTTCCAAATACTGCTCGAAGTCGATGCGCACGCCGCACGTCTTTTCGTAGCCGGCAGCGTCAAGACCCTGCACGGAGATATTGATGTTCGTGATGCCCGCTGCGACGAGTGCATCGCTCTTTTCCGGCGTGAGAAGAAGCCCGTTCGTGATGACCTCGACGCGCCCCGCGATATCAGCATCGACAATCTTCTTGACGAAGGTCGGCAGCAGAGGATTCGTCAGCGGCTCGCCTAAACCGGAAAAGACAATGCGCTTGACACCGCCCTTGGGAAACTCCTGCAAGTCGTGCACGATCTTGTCAAAATACGCCTCGTCCATGTGCATCATGCGGTGCCCAAGTTTTTGAAACTCGCCGCCCGCCTCATCGCGCGTCGAATGGATGCAGTAAAAGCACTTGAAGTTGCAGTACTTCGTCTGCTCGATGTATACAGTGAACGGCTGCGCGAGCGGAATGATGTCCGCGAGCTTCTTCCTCTTCGTGTCGTAATTCGGTTTGATTTCTGCCATATTCATTCTCCATCTGCAAAAGCATAGACCACGGTTTCCAGACCCATATATTGATAATTGCGCAAGTAGAAGCGATAGCCGCCATAGAGCTCGCGCAGCAGCAGCGGTATGCGCCAGATATGCGACATATCATGATAGACGCAGATCGCGAGCTGCGGATGATGTTCTCGAATGAGCTTTTGTGCGCCGCGCAGGGCTTCGATCTCCATGCCCTCGATGTCCATCTTGATGAACGTCGGCGGCGTGCCTGCGAGCATCGTATCGAGCGCTGTGCACTGGATGACATTTTCCCCCGCCGCATCTCTCTTCACAGCAGACTTTCCCTCTTCAGCCGTACCGAAGCGGATCTGCTGTACCTTGCTCGATATGCCGCACGGCACGATCATCGCGCGGGGAATCGCAAGCGCCTCAGCCGACGCACGAATGCGTGCGCCAAGCTCCTGCTGCGGCTCGAACGCGAGATAGTCGCGAATCTTCCTGCCCGCCGCCGAAAGCGCACGCAGCGTGTCGCCATCAAATGCGCCACAGTCCACGAAGAACCGCATATTCACCTGTTCCGGCACATCATGCGCCGCGTATTGCAGCCGCAGAGGCAAAGGAGCGGGAAAGATGGAAAAATCGCCGCGCAGATACGCCTCGATATGCGTCATGTAATAATCGCGCTCCGCCTGTGTCTGCCAAAGCTCGTATGCTGCGAGAACATCGGCTTCATCACGCGCAAACTCGTGCGCAATGTCGTAGTCGCCGATGAAGATGTTGCGGCAAAACGCAGCACTGTCGAAACTGCGCCAGTCCATCTCGTGCAGAGCAAAAACGCACGAAAACCCCGCCTTCGCCAGCGCATCGCGCAGGCGAGGCTCCTCCTCCAAGGAAAAGAGCGCTGCCAGAAGAACGACGCTTTGCTCCTTGGGCATACTCGCCGTCTCCTCCAAAGTCAAAGCATCAAACCCCTGCGCACGTAAATCCGCCGCACGGCGGTCGATCATTCCCTTGATATGTATGCCCGCTGCTTCCAACGCCGTCTTAAGCTTCTTGCCGAGATTTCCTGCGCCATAAAGAAAAATCTTTTTTCCTGCAAACGAAGAAATATCTACAGCGCGGCTCTGCCACTTCTGCGCCATGTGGCTTCGTAAATCAGAAAACCGCATACATGCTCCACCTCACTGACGTTCCAACACGAACACTTCGCCATCCTTTTCCAATCGCCCTGCCATTCTGCCGCCGATGCACAAATGATCGCGCATAATCTCCAGCAGCCCCTGCGGATCTCCATAGCCAGAAAGCGGCTCGCCGAGAATAATGTACTCGTAGGTACGTCCTTGCAGCGCTTCTGCAAGATCGCACAAGGGGCGGCAGAACACGTCGCCGTCACAAATGGTCTGCAAATCCACCCAATACTTCGCTTCCTGCACAAAAGAGGAAAGTGTCACACTTTCCTTTCCCAGCGCCCGAAGTCCGTTCTTAAAATGCAGCAAATCGGCGCCGCAGCGCACGTCGATGCCAAGAATACGATATGCTTCACGTTCCAAAACCACCGCAAAGCACCGATCGCGAAGCAGCAGATCAAAGCGTGTATCCACCCAAGGATCAATGCCAAAATACTTCCTTTGAAAAATTTCCCGCCCTTCCTGCAAATCCAATGCATAAGCCTCATCCGTCATCGCAGTCCCCGGCGTATGGTAGATAAATGTATCACGGCAGAACATCAAGCGATAACCAAGGCGGCGATACATGAACGAGAGATCGTCATCGGAAAAGTTATAATAAAAAGCGTAATCTGTCTCATAGATCTTGCGCAAAGACGAGCGAATCAAGGATGCCGTAGGAATGACGCGCAAACGCTCCTCCCATTTTTTTGAATCGCTGATATTGTAGGCAGCAGCCGCTTCCTGCATCTCTCCATACGTCGAAAACTGCAGCTGGATCTGCTGCTCATAACTTGCATAATTGGCGGCGGGAACAACCATGCCGATGCGCGAATCGGACTCCATGCAAGTGACAAGATTCTTGAGCCAATTCTTTGTGACGACAACATCACTGGGAAGAGGCGCAAAATATTTACCGCGAATAAACTCGCCGTCCCCTGCTCCACTTGCCGCAAGGTAGCCGAACAACGCCCCGTGATTCTCCTTCACATGAAAAATGCGCTTCCTGGGATGCGAAATGCTGCGGAAGAAATCAAGCGTCCCATCCGTCGAACCATTGTCCACAAGGAGGAGTTCATAATCAACATCCTGCGTATATTCAAGAATGGAACAAATTGCCATCTTCGTCTGATCTTCCAAATGATTGTAGGCTTGAAAGTACACCGTCACCAACGGCGGTTCATCTCCGACACAAAGATTCATTGCCGCCTCACGCCGGGCAAAAGCATCTTGTCGCCAAACCTCAGAGCCCATGCTTCCCACATCAATCTCTACAACTTCTCCATAACGCACACCGATTTCCTCCGTATCCATGATTCGGCAATATTTCCTATAGCTCTAGATTTTTATATCGAAATTCTCATGAAGTTTCATAAGGAAGCGCCGATAAAATGAAGCATAACCTATCCATTTTTCCCTATTCAAAGGCAACAAAAAAACCCCATTTCCAAGAAATGAGGCCGATATGACGATGGCAGGGGCAGTAAGACTTGAACTCACAACCTACGGTTTTGGAGACCGTTGCTCTACCAGTTGAGCTATACCCCTAAGATGGGGCGACTGGTGGGGCTCGAACCCACGAATGCTGGAGCCACAATCCAGTGTGTTAACCACTTCACCACAGCCGCCATAAGGTATGCCACCGCAAAAGCGGTGGCATGTCAGAACCAGCAGCTTTCTATCCTCCCAGGTCGTCTCCAACCAAGTACTTTCGACGTA
>NZ_DBHIUY010000002.1:242154-260044 GCF_057272215.1 Selenomonas sp. | reverse complement strand
GGAAGCGCCGCAAGGCGTGCAGCCGACCCGTACTAATATGCCGAGGGCTTGACTTACTGACCTGTCCAAGAGGCGAAAGCCGATTGGGTAACAGGTCGTATGCGAAAACGTCCCAAGAACCAAGCGCGAAGCGCGCAGGTGATTGGTTGACGTTGACCGCTAAGTTTCGTCACCCTAAAATGTTCTTGTCTTCTGTATAGTTTTGAAGGTACGCAAACCTTCACGAAATCCAGTGGCGATAGCTGAGTGGTTCCACCTGTTCCCATCCCGAACACAGTCGTTAAGCACTCATACGTCGAAAGTACTTGGTTGGAGACGACCTGGGAGGATAGAAAGCTGCTGGTTGATGACGCACCCGCAAGGGTGCGTTTTTTTGCTTTGGATTCAAGGCATTTCTGGTTCTACGTTCAACAAGGGTTGCTCCGACATCTTTTGGAGCATGATGTTCGTGTCGATCACGCTTAGGCGGTGGTCGAGGGCATACCACAGGATGCTGTCCCGCGGATTGCGGACGTAGAGTTGTTCCGCTCCTGCATAGTATAGAAGATACTGCGTCTCCTCTGGAGTGAGTTTCATGGCGAGGGCGAGGGAAATGACTTTGTTGCGTGAAGGATTCTTTTTGCGTCCGGCGAATATATGATAAGCATAGATTCGTTCCAAGCTGGAAGCCCGAACGACATCCATCTTGCTCAGGTGTTTTTCCTCCAGAAGTTGATTCAGATATTCTGCCAGCGTGTATTGGCGAAAATTTTTCTGATTCTCCACGAGAAAGCCCTCCAGTCCGGAGGCCTGGCGCAAATCGTCTTTCAATTCTTCGGTGCTTTTCGGCATGATGCTGCCCTCCTATGAGATTTGATACACATAGGATAATACGATATGGAGAAGAAAGCAAGGTGGTTTCTTGGAGGCTCATATCACCGCATATTTTGAGGAAGTTTTTCAAAAGATACAGCTGCTAAAATCCAGTGACAGGGGGGAGGTATGGCTGGCATCCGAGAGAGCGGGTCGGTCAACGTCAGCCAATCACGCTGCGCCTTCGGCTTGCACTCTTGGGACGTTTTCGCAGCGGCTAGTCATATTGAAACGCATCGCCTTGACGGGACTTCCCTATAGGATGCTCAAAGGGAAAGATTATCCGCTGATTCCCCGCATCCTGCATTGTATCGAGGACGGCGATGAGACGGTTGTCGTGGAGGAATATGTGCAGGGAGAATCCCTGCTTGATCGCATCGGACGCAAGGCGTATCTTTCGGAACGCGAGACGGAGAGCGTTCTTTTGCAGCTATGTGAAGGCCTTGATGAAATCCATGCACAGGGCATCATCCATCGTGACATTAAGCCGTCCAACCTTATCCTGCAAAGCGGCGGCATCATTCGGCTCATCGACTTCGATGCTGCCCGCACCGTCAAAGAGCACAGCGGCGAGGACACGATGCACCTCGGCACAAGGGGCTACGCCCCTCCGGAACAATTTGGCTACGGGCAAACAGACGCGAGGAGTGACATCTACTCCATCGGTATCACCATGCGGAAAGCGCTGCCAGAGGAGTACGGCGGCTATCTCGTCAAGATATTTGCCAAATGTACGGAAATCGATCCGGACAGGCGCTATCGGAACCTGCAGGAGCTTCGCCGTGCGCTGATTTTTCGCAGGTTTTGGGCAGGCAGGGGAAAGCCGGCATTGTGGACGCTGGCAATCGTATCTGGCGTGGTGTTTTGCTTTCTGCCAAGGATTGATGGGGTAGAAACCCTGCCGAGTGCTCCCGCAGGAGAATCGGAGGCTGATTCGGCAACTGTTCGACCGCCGAGCGCTGCGGAAGAAAGCGCAGCCGCGCCGACGCCAGAAACATCTGACGAGAGGTTTTCTATGCAATCGCTTGTGCCATCGGGCACCGAGCCAGAATACGAAGTTGTCGTGCCAACGCCGAAGTCGTCGATCGAGCCGACTGCTCATGACAGTTATACACCGCCGATAGCCAGCCAAGAGGAAAGAAAGTCCATAAAGAGCGTGGACGCATTCCTGGCAGAGTTCAAGGATGATCCGGAAAAACTTGCCTATAGGCAGATAAGGAATGAGGTATTCTCCTCCGGCAATACTTCGGACGAGGAACGGCTCGAGGCTATGAAGGGCGGCGAACTGGGGCTTCGAACAGATGCCTTTATAAAAAGTCTGCCGCCAATGACCGAGGCGGAACGCAATCGGGCGATCGACGAGTTCGTAGCCGACCAAAAGAGATTGCTGGACCTGTAGAACCAGTTACGACCGTATGACCGCAGAAACGTCTGCAAAATCAAAAATTGCTCCAGTGACCTCGCAGGTAACCAAAGCCTGCGAGGTCTTTGTTATAATGGGGGGCATTGATGGGCTTTGGTCGCATCCGCTCCCACCTAGGAGTCCTTGTTGCCTGAGGGCGGACAGCGGGAGACAAAGCCGTTTCATTCATTAGGAAGGAATTGGGAAAGGGAGGGAGACCTGTGTCTGACTTTTGTTGGCTTTTGGCTCGGCTTGCGTTCTTGGCAATGTTCATCGGCATGGTGAAGCCGAAGTTTGTGATCTTCTGGGGAGACAAGGCGGCAAGGACGCGCAAGAAGGTTTTTGCCGTCTATTTGTCCGTCATCGTGCTCGGAACTCTGCTTGCAATCGTAACACATCCGGATGGTTTGGCAGGGAGCTTGGCTTGGTTCTTGGGCGCAGATATAGATGATGTGCAGAATATGCTGCGTGCCAAGGGGGTAGTGGATTGATACGGAGGTGTCCGAATAATGCAGAATAATGGATCCAATGCAGAGCATCACGAATGGGAATTTTCTACAGACCGTCTTGCCTACGGACTTTTTCAAGTGAATGTACAAACGCATGTCAAAGTGAATGGGAACCGCATTGCGATTGATACCTGTCGCAGAGCGCTGTTCTTCAAATGGGGAAGACAAAGCGATTCTTTTGGTGTGATGGATGTACAGAAAGTTACGTTGCAGAAGAAAGTGGCAAAACTGAATATTGCATTGATTGTTCTGGGACTTCTCATAGTTCTAATGGGGGACTGGTGGGGACTTCTTACGGTTCTTCCGGCAGTTCTTTTTATGCATGATAAATATTTATTGATTCAGCATAAAAACGGTGGTTTTCGAATTTACGATGCAGAACGCATAGGGGCGAATAGGGCAGCCAAGGAGTTTTTCGATTATATCCAGGCGCGCAATCCGCAGGCGATGGCCATTATTCGTGGGTAGGTCTCGGATGGGAGAAGCTTTGCTTGCCATGCTTTTTCCGCACGATGCGTTATATGCTGTCATCGTTTCAACAAGGAGACTGATATGAGTCACGGGAAAAAAATCATCGCCGCCTGCATGGCATTTCTGCTTGCCTTCTTACCGCTGGCGCAGGTCGCACATGCCGATGCGCTTGACGTGCTTGCCGTTGCGGTGGAAGGTGTAGTCGGCGCTTTGCAGGAGGATGATCAGAAGATTACGGATGAGATCATCGAAAGGATGACAAAAGATCCGTCGCAGAAGAGTGTTCTGCAAGAACATATCACGAAGACAGAACCTGTGGCAAAGAAGTTGACCGAGGCAGAGAGCACGATCTTCATGGTGTCAACATGGCTGCATACGGTTCCTTTGATCGGCGAGATGCTTACGACAGGCTTTTTGGAGTGTGTTGAGTGGTATTGGGAAAGACAGTTTTCCAGTGATGCTGATCCAGAGATTGTCAAGCGTTATGAAATGATTCGGAGTCATTTTTTGGATGCCGAAGCGGAATTCATCGGATTGTTAGCGGATATGTCTGATTCAGAATCAAAAGAGATCGGTCTGATGAAGAGTATAAATGGAATCCAGATCATGAACCGTATGGGGTCGGCAAAGTCGGCAATGAAGCAGGTGAGAATGGCGGCTTTTGACGAGAAGCCGGAGGAGAAGATAAAGAAGGAGCCTTCGACAAAGGAGAAGATGCAGGAAAAGACGCAAAAAGAGGCGGGAAGCAAGTCTCTGCGCTAAACAGCAGAATAGAAAGTGCGCGATGAAAGATGCTGCGGACCTATGCTTTAGGGCAGAGATTCGCAGCCTTTTGTTTGAAGAGAGATGTTTTTCCCAGAAGGAAGAAGAAATACATCCCAAAGTCGGATTCTACCAAAGTTTTTTCCAAAGCGCTTATATTTTATGCGCACTTTCACGATATACTAAAATATAGGGGGTTCTTTTTCGTGTTTTCTTTTCGTGGTTGTTCAAAGTAAAACATGGCTGCCGTTGTTTCTTTGGATGAGTAGATAGAGGAGTTGCATTTCTATGGTTTACCCCGATACGATCAAGACGGATCAAGATGTTTTGGATGCGTTCATTGCCGTCGCGCCTTATTTGGATCATGTCGTTCGCCAGGATGTTGCTGTTGGCGTAACGGATAAGGAGACGACCTTGGCATTGATACCGAATGCCAAGTTGGAGTTCTCTCATCCGGTTGGCACGCCCATTTCGCCCAATACGAGGCACGTCATCGATACGGGGCGAGACTATGTTGGCTTGATTGATGAGAAGCTCTACGGACGCGGCGTACGCAGCATGATCACGCCGATTCACGGCGTGAACGGCGACATTATCGGCACGCTTGTGACGGCGATGGATGTTGCGCAGGACATCAAGCTCGCCCATGCGGTCGACGAGGTGACGAAGTCGACGGAGACGGTTTATCATGCGGTTGAGCAAGTCGCTGAGAGCGCGAGTGAGCTTGCGAAGTCGGGGCAGGAGGCTGTGCAGCAGGCAGCCGATCTCAAGGAGCGCAACGCCGAGACGATCAAGGTCATCGAGTTCATCAACAATATCGCGCAGCAGACGAACCTCCTCGGCCTCAACGCCGCCATTGAAGCGGCGCGTGCGGGCGAGCAGGGCAGAGGTTTTGCCGTTGTTGCGGAAGAGGTCCGAAAGCTTGCCGAGCAGTCACGTGAAGCGACGGAGAAGATTCAAGCGACGCTCGCCGAGATGAACAAGGCGGTTGAGGAAATCTCCAAGACGATTGAAACGACGGGGGCGATCAGTGAGGAGCAGGCGGCCTCGACGGAGGAGATCACAGCCAATCTTTCACGAGTTACCAATGCAGCAGAGGAGCTTGGGCAGTTCGTTGTACGTACGGATTGAAAAGAAATATAAGTCAATTTTTCATGGAAACTGCAGAGGTCGTGCTGCATGTATGGTATCCCCCGATCGGATTTTGCTGATCGGGGGATTTTTTGTGTTGCATTGTCTGGGACGAAGTTCTTTCTTTATTTTTTATGTGGGATGGATTTCATATTTTTTTGAAGTGTTTTCACTTTTTGATAGATTTTTTTATATCTTTCGGTTATACTATAACTTAGAATAGCTTCGCCGTTTTATGGGGATAATGCGTGGGAGGTTATGGGGAAAGCATTGGTAGTTATGCTTGTCTATCTTGAGGGGGTTATATTATGGCAAAATATAAGACTCCGATAGCAGGTTACGAGAATCAATGTGTAGGTCTGTTATTGGAAAAACTGGGTGTGGTCACGTTCGATTACGATATCGAGGGGGACGTGCTGCTCTTAGCGAAGGCGCGCGATGGAATGCAGGAGAGGCATCTCGATGGCTTCTGCCGTACGCTTTGCACGGAGAATCGCGGCATGGTGCATCCCGATTCGGTCGAGCGTCTCGTCGCGCTTTTCCGCGGACAGACGACGGGCGTGCGTGAGGTCTTGCTCGATATGGCGGAAACGCCGCAGGGGCGCTATTCGTGGTACGAGGTGGCTGTGAAACTCGTGCGCGATGAGACGGGGCGTGTGCGCCGCACGATCGGCATCCTTTGGGATATTGAGTCGAGCATGGGCAAGATGGAGCAGAGTTTTTCGCATTTTCGCTCGGAGCGCGATTCTGTCACGGGCGTTTTGAACGGCTCGGGGCTTGAAAAAGCGGTGCAGGTGTATCTTGCAGGTCATGGACGTGATGAGAGCAATGTGCTTATGCGCATCTCTTTCGACAATTTGCACCAGCTCGCACAGCAGCGCGGCAAGCATTGGACGGATCAACTGCTCGTGCGTATATGTAAAGCGATTGGCAGTTTCTTCCGTGCGGGTGATGTACTTGCGCATCTCGGCGACGGGCAGTTTGCTGTGTTCGTCAAGGATATGGAGCGTACGGAGGTCATGGACATGAAGGCGCGCGCGATTCGCATGTTGTTCGGTGGGGAGAATACGCAGTTCGGCGGCTACGGGCTTGTCTGCCGCATCGCTGTCGCCTACTATCCCGAGGATGGCAGGGCGTTCCATGAGATTTTGGAAACGGCGGAGAAGCGTCAGGCTTTGGTGAGCGGCGCCGAGATGCATGAAAAGGCGCTGACGCCGGCTTGATTTGTGCGGTTGTTAGAAGATCCCGCGACGGCTTGGGCTGTCGCGGGATTTTTATGCTTTTGCGGAGGATTCGGCTTCGTTTTGTATAGCTGGCTCGCTGGAAAGATGCCGTGCATCTGGGAAAAATGCGGAAGACATTTTGTTGGCGCTTTCTATAGCTTTCCGCGTCGCAGTAGTGTATAATGAAATGGTATATGATTTTTTGAGGAAAGGCAGGGCGTATGGAGCAGTTTACGCAGACGTTTTTAGAGTTTATCGACGCTTGGGGCTATGTGGCGGTCGCTGTGCTGATGGCGCTGGAAAATGCCTGCATACCGATTCCGAGCGAGTTGATCTTGGGGTTTTCCGGCTATTTGATCTTCGTGGAGCGCATGGGCTTTGTCGGGGCGATGGTCGCGGGCATGGTCGGCGGCATGGCAGGTTCGATCTTCGCGTATCTTGTGGGGCGGTACGGCGGGCGTTCTTTCGTGGATAAGTATGGCAAGTATTTTTTTGTGAAGAAGTCGCATGTCGATATTGCGCAGCGTTGGTTTGATAAGTATGGCGTCAAGGCGGTGTTTTTCAGCCGTATGCTTCCGGTCGTGCGCACGTTTATCTCGCTGCCTGCGGGGTTTGCGCATGTGGATATGAAGAAGTTCCTGGTCTATACGTTCCTTGGTTCGCTGCCTTGGACGGCGCTGATCCTTGGCATCGGCATGGCGCTTGGCGAGAGTTGGCAGCTCATGCTGAAGGTGGGGCACGAGGTGAGCATCGGCTTTGTCGTCGTCAGCGCAATCGTCATTGCCGTTCTTTATTTGCGCTATCGGCGCAGTCGTCGGCACAAAGCAAAAATGGACGTGGAATGATCCACGTCCATTTTTTGAAGCGTCACGAAGAACCTGCCGCTGCGCATCACATAGAGGAAGCCGGCGGATAGGAGAGAAATACAGAGGATGCGGGAAAGTTTTTCGTTCCGCAGGTTCGTTTTCCTGCAGTACGGGCGATTGTCGCGCATTGGCAGGATTGTATCGTATCATGGGCGAGGGAAGAGTACAAGCATAGGAGAAAGGATTGGGGCTGATGATATACCCGATGAAGCTGAAAGCGCCGCTCAAGGATTATCTTTGGGGCGGTACGCGCCTCAAGACGGAATACGGCAAGGAGACGTCGCTGGCGAAGGTCGCAGAGAGCTGGGAACTTTCCTGCCATAAGACGGATCAAAGCATCATCGAGAACGGCGCGGATGCGGGACTGACGCTTGAGGCATATATTGCGCGTGAAGGGGCGCATGTCGCACTCGGTTCGCATGGCTCGCGCTATCCGTATTTTCCTTTGCTTATCAAGCTCATTGACGCGCACGATGATCTCTCAGTGCAGGTGCATCCTGACGACAGCTATGCTTTTGAGCACGAGGGCGAGTACGGCAAAATGGAGATGTGGTATATCCTCGATGCAGAGCCGGATGCAGAGATCATCTATGGTTTTGCAAAGGAGATTTCGCGCGAGGAGTGCCGCCGCCGCATCGAGGAGAATACGCTTTTGGACGTTGTGCGGCGCGTCAAGGTGCAGGCGGGCGACGTCATCGTGATTCCGGCGGGCACGGTGCATGCTATCGGACGCGGCATCTTCCTCGCAGAGGTTCAGCAAAATTCAGATACGACATACCGTGTCTACGACTATGCGCGGCTTGGCGCGGACGGAAAGACGCGCGAGCTGCACATCGACAAGGCGCTCGATGTGCTGTCCTTCGCACCGCTGCCTTGCGCTGTGAGCCGCGGGGAGCAGCTTACGATTTTTGCTGAGTATGAGATGGTGATCGCTGCGCGTACGGAATTTTTTTCCGTCTATCATTTTGATCTCCGTGGCCGTTGCCGCCTGCAGGCGGGGCGCACGAGCTTTCAGTCGATCGTCGTTCTTAGAGGGCCGCTGGAGCTTTCGTGGGCGGGCGGCGAGGAGATCTTGGAGAGGGGCGACTCGTACTTTATTCCGGCAGATTTTGGCGACTATATGCTGCGCGGCGAGGGCGCGTTTCTTTTGACAGAGGTTTGACGGGTATGTGCTGCGGTCATACGTCAAGAGGTGAAATGCGCCCCGAAGAGGGATGTTCTTCGGGGCGCGTTGGCGTTATGGGATTTCGGGCGGCTGACTGCATATCGCTGTGTGGTGCAGGACGTCTTCGAGACGCATTTCGACATCGAACGCTTCTTTGTGGACGGTTTCCGCCGTATCGAATTCATTGAGGTCATCCGTTTCGAGAGCTTTTAGGAAATGCTCCCAAGCCGTGATGGAAAGCTCGGTCGATTCGGCGCGCAGCTGGCTTACATAGCGTGCGCCGGGGGGCACGGAGAGCGCGGAGAGCTTTTGCTGACGCTCTTTTAAGCTCGGGATGATGCTTGTGTTGATGAGCTTTTTGAGGTCGCTTTTCTGCGTATTCGATAGGAGACCGGTGCCGTCCCAAGGCATGTCGGTCAGTTGCTGGAAGCGTTGCTGCTCTTGGGAGAAACGCTTGTTGTACTGATCGACGATGGGCTGGGATTCCTGCAAATATGAGGCGACGTCCTTTTCGAGGAGCGGCGTGAGCCGATCCAGGCAGTCTCGGTAGTTCTTGATGTAGGCGACCTGCCAATGACCGTCGGCGGCTTGCTCCATAGCGAGAAGGAGCGTGAGATTTGTCTGTGTGAGTTCGTCCTTTGCCTTGATCTGTGCCGTCGCTGTCGCGCCGTCGCGGTTGATGGATTCAAGACCGATGATCGTGATGTTTTTGAGCAGACTGCGTTCAAAAAGATTTTCGAAGTCGATCTGCAGCTGACGGCCTTGCAGAAGTGCGCCGGGCTTTTGCCACTCGCCCGTTTCGATGAAGCTGGCGAGCGTCGTGCGCAGCCCCGCCGTGACCTGCGGCTTGACGAGCTGGTAGAAGTTCACGGCGTCTTTTCGCTGTCCTGTCGTCAAGGATGTATCGGCGGCAAAGAGACTGCGCGTGAGATCGTCGTAAATTCTTCCCATAGTGAGGCTGACGTTGACATAGCGTTCGAACTTTTCCGCATCGTGCGATTCGACGGCGGCTTGAATCTCGTCGAGAGCGTATTCGGGGCTTCTCGCGTGGATGAAGAAGTACCAGAGCACAGAGCCGATGGCGAGGGCAAAGAGCACGATGACGGACATCGTGAGCGTGCGGTTGTATGAGCTGATCTTCCTGGCGCGCAGCTGTAGCCGCCAAGTGTAATCGTCCATGTGATTTCTCCTTCGAGGGAAACAAATGAAAATATTTGTTACAATATAACGCTATCATTATAGCATATATGTCAACGAGATGCAGGAGGTGGGCGCGTGAAGTGGGTCAGCCATGAGATCGTGACAGGCATGGCGGTCTATACATGGACAGGCAGTCTCGTGTCGACGGCATGTGCTATGGCGGGCGCCGTTTTGCCGGACTGGATCGAGGGCAAGGGCGGCGGCGTGCGTCTGCCGTGGCGCGGACTGCTCGCGCATCGCGGCTGGTCGCATTGGCCGCTTCTCTATGTGCTTGGACTCTTGGCGCTGGAAGCTGCGGAAGAGACGCATGGCGAGAGTGCCGCAGGATTTATCCTTGCGGGGCGCTTCGTGCTTGTCGGCGCACTCTTTCACATCGCTGAGGATGCGCTTTGCGGCAAGGTGCCGTTCTTTCATCCGGCGAAGAAGGTCGGCGTACGTTTGTTTCGCGTCGGCTCCTTCGCTGAGTATGTATTTGCGATTGTCGTTGTTATCGTCTGTTACGTTGTCGGACGGCTGTTTTTGTGGTAGAGCTCGATATGATAAAATAGCAATAAATTTATCATAGACTTATGAAGCAAGAAGGAAAGTGGCGCACTCGTGAGGAAGTTCTTATATAGAAGAAGAAATCACCTTTGGAGGGGGATTCCGATGGAACAAGTCACGCAGAAAAAGAAGAACAAGCTGTTGGGACTTCTTGCGGAGAAGTATCCGACGCTTGAATCTGTTTATGAAAAGCTCATCTACCTGCAGGCGCAGCTCGGGCTGCCCAAGGGCATTGAGCATTTCATGAGCGATCTGCACGGCGAATATGAATCGTTTTTCCATATTTTGAACAACTGCTCAGGCGTCATTCGTGAAAAGGTCGAATACGTCTTTGCCGACCGTATGACGGACGAGGAAAAGGCGGAATTTTGCACGCTCATCTACTATCCGAAAGAGAAAGTTGAGCGACTGCACGCACAGAGGAAGGATACACCCGCTTGGTATCGGGAAAATCTCGCGCGTCTTTTGGAACTCTCGAAGCTCATGAGCTACAAATATCCGGCGGCGAAGGTGCGCGGCTTCATCCCCAAGCGTTATGAGTCCGTCATCGTCGAGCTTCTTTACACGCGCCCCGAAGAGGACACGGCGCAGGCGCAGTACCACCGCCGGCTCCTCGCGACCATTGTGCAGATCGACAGCGGCGCTGGCTTCATCGAGGCATTTTGCGTGCTTGTCAAGCGTCTCGCCGTCGATCGCCTGCACATCGTCGGCGATTTCTTTGATCGCGGCAGCCGTCCCGATGCAATCCTTAACATGATCCTCAACTATCACGATATCGACATCGAGTGGGGCAATCATGACGTCATGTGGATGGGCGCGGCTGCGGGCAGCGAAGTCTGCATCGCGGGCGTCGTGAGAAACAGTCTGCGCTATCACAACACCGATGTCTTAGAGCGCGGCTACGGCATCAGCCTGCGCCCGCTGTCGCTCTTTGCGACGCATATATATCCCGATGCGAACGCCATCCGCGCTTCGGAAAAGGCGATCACGATGATCATGCTCAAGCTCGAAGGTCAACTCATCACGCGCAATCCGGACTTCCAAATGGAGAGCCGCCGACTCCTCGACAAGATCAACTACAACTCATCTTACGTCATGCTCGGTGAGCGTCGTTACGAGCTGGAGAGCGCCTACTTCCCAACGATCGATCCGAAAGACCCCTTTGCGCTCTCGGAAGAAGAAGAGCGCATCATCGCTGACCTCAAATCATACTTCACGGAGAGCGAGATGCTGCACAAGCATGTCGATTTTCTCTACAAGAAAGGCAGTCTCTACAAGTGCTGCAACGGCAACCTGCTCTATCACGGCTGTGTGCCCGTCAACGAGGACGGTTCGCTTCGCGAAGTCGTCTTTGACGGCAAAGCGTACAAAGGCCGCTCCTATTTTGATTACGCCGACCGCCGCGCCCGCCGCGCCTACCTCTTCCGTGCGCAGGAAGACCTTGACTTCATGTGGTTTCTCTGGTGCGGCAGAACGTCGCCGTGCTCGGGGCGCGAGGTCAAGACCTTCGAGCGTTCGCTTTTGGAAGATGAAAGCACATGGAAGGAGCCTGCCGATCCCTACTACCGTCTGTTGGATGATGAGGACTTCTGCCGCTCCATACTCGCAGAGTTTGGTCTGCCCGAGAGCGGCCACATCATCAACGGGCATGTGCCTGTAAAGGTGAAAAAAGGCGAGACGCCTGTCAAGGCGCACGGCAAAGCCATCATCATCGACGGCGGCTTCTGCCAGGCGTATCACAAGAAAACAGGCATCTCGGGCTTCACGCTCATTTCCAACTCGCGCGGCTTTCGACTCCTCATGCACCAGCAAGTCGCCGACGTGCGCCAGGCATTGAAGGAAAACAAAGATATCGAATCCGTCTCAGAGACGATCGAGCTGCAAACGAAGCACACGACCCTTGAGGATACGGACGAAGGCAAGGACATTCAAGAAGAAATCACCGACCTCTACAATCTGCTCATCGCATATCAAAACGGCGTGATCGAACCGAAAGCATAGGACGGCATGGCGCGGGATACAGGCGCAAGGCTGTTCATCGTAGGATTATAAACGCTGTGCTGAAAAAGCATCATGGATGGTTTAGCGTGACGCCCCAAGCGGTCAAGCCGCAGGCGCAGAACGATTGGCTAGGCTTCTGTAAGGGCATGATATGTACAGTGTGCCGCTTGGATGAAGCTGGGAAACGAGAAAAAGCAATCATGCCGTTATGCGTGGCGGCTGAACCTATGTTTTGAAAGCTCCCCATGAAAATAAATCATCCCTTCGGTCGCAGAATCTTATTCTGCAGCCGAAGGGATTTTCTATGTCGTCAGAACGCAGGATTTCCTCAAAAGCGAAGGCTGCGGACTACTGCTTGTTCTTGATATAGTTGAGCTTGCCGCCCGCTTTCAGCATCTCGATGTCGAGCGCCGAGAGCGCGTGGCGCACGTTGAAACTCCGCTTCTTCGTGCGGTTCTCCACGCGGACGGGCGCATCCGGCGCGAGCGCGGAGAAGTCGAGGAAGAGCACGTCGCCCTCGGCGATCGACTCGTAGTCCGCCGCCTCGTCGAAGAGCAGCGGCACGATGCCGAAGTTCACGAGGTTCGCCGCGTGAATGCGCGCAAAACTCTTGGCGAGAACCGCCTTGATGCCCAGATACATCGGCGCGAGCGCCGCGTGCTCACGGCTCGAACCCTGCCCGTAGTTCTCGCCCGCGACGATGACGCCGCCGCCCGCCTTCCGGCAGTGCGCCTTGAAGCCTGCCTGCACGTCGCGAAAGACGAACTCAGAGATCTTCTCGATGTTCGAGCGGTACGGCAGAACCTTCGCGCCCGCCGGCATGATGTGGTCGGTCGTGATGTTGTCGCCGACCTTGATGACGACTTCCTTCTCGATCGCAGCTGCGAGCGGCGTGTTTTCGGGCAGCGGGCGGATGTTCGGTCCCTGCACGACCTCGACGCTCTCGGGATGCTCGCGCTCGGGCGCATAGATCATCGAGTCGTCGACGAGAAACGCTTGCGGCTCGGCGGGAAGCTCGAAGTCGGTCTCACGCGGATCGGCGATGACGCCTGAGACGGCGCTTGCCGCCGCCGTCTCGGGCGAGACGAGACAGACGTTCGCGCTGAGCGTGCCGCTTCTGCCCTTGAAATTGCGGTTGAACGTGCGCAGCGACCACGCATTCGTCACGGGCGACTGTCCCATGCCGATACAGGGACCGCATGTGCACTCGAGGAGGCGCGCACCCGCCGCGAGGATCTTGGCGAGACCGCCCGCCTCCGCGACCATAGATAGCACCTGACGCGAGCCGGGCGACAAGACGAGCGAGACATTCGGCGCGACGCGCTTGCCGTCCAAGATGGACGCTACCGTCATGATGTCGCGGTACGACGAATTCGTGCAGCTGCCGATGGCGACTTGATCGATGGGCTGCCCCGCGACCTCGCGCACCGTCTTGACGACGTCGGGCATGTGCGGCAGAGCGATCAGCGGTTCGAGCGCCGCAAGGTCGATGTCATAGCGCTCATCGTAGACTGCGCCCGCATCGGCAGAGAGTGCGCGGAACACATCCTCGCGCCCTTCGCGGCGCAAAAAGTCGCGCGTCACCTCGTCGCTCGGAAAGACCGACGTTGTCGCGCCAAGCTCCGCGCCCATGTTCGTGATCGTCGCGCGCTCGGGTACACTGAGCGTCTTGACGCCGTCGCCCGTATACTCGATGACCTTGCCGACGCCGCCCTTGACCGTGAGCAGCGAGAGCACCTTCAGTATGATGTCTTTCGCGCTCACGCCCTTTGAAAGAGCGCCCGTCAGATGCACCTCGACGACGCGCGGCATATTCAGCATGAACGGCTCGCCCGCCATCGCGCACGCGACGTCGAGGCCGCCCGCGCCGATCGCGAGCATCCCGATGCCGCCGCCCGTCGGCGTGTGCGAATCGCTGCCGAGGAGCGTCGCGCCCGGTCTGCCGAAGCGTTCAAGATGCACTTGATGACAGATGCCGTTGCCGGGGCGTGAGAAGAAGACGCCGTGCTTCTTCGCGACCGTTTGCAGATACTTGTGGTCGTCGGCGTTCTCGAAGCCGCTCTGCAAGGTGTTGTGATCGACGTAGCTGACGGAAAGCTCCGTCTTGACCTGCTCTACGCCCATCGCCTCAAGCTGCAGGTACGCCATTGTGCCCGTCGCGTCCTGCGTCAGCGTCTGATCGATGCGTATGCCGATCGGCGCACCTTTTTCCATCTCGCCCGCGAGGAGATGCTCCTTCAATATCTTTTCCGTCAATGTCAACGCTTTTGCCGTCATAAAGACACTCCCTTTGCCGCCGCTCCGTGCATGTTCACGCCGAAGCCGCCTTCCACTTTATCCATGCTTCCTTAAGGTACCACAAAGCATTCGGAGCGTCAACACTTCTATGTAAATTTTATTATAGGAGCAATAACCTATTTTATATAGTGAACCTCTGTGCTATAATGCATCTATGTTTTTTCGGAGCATACATTCCGAGAAAATCTGTACGATATAAGCGGTTCATTGGAAAGGGGTCATTGCCATGGACAAGGCAATCCATCTCGCGCAATTTTACGGCAAGTCGCAGAACTATACGACCATCGCCAAAGATCTGTTCAAACAATACAACGTCAAGCGGGGGCTCAGAAATGAGGATAAGACGGGCGTCTTGATCGGACTGACGCGCGTCGCTGACGTCGTCGGATACAAGCTCGATGAAAATGGCAAGAAGGTCGACGCCGACGGCGAGCTTTTCTATCGCGGCGTCAACGTCATGGATCTTGTAGGCTCTGCCGACCGCGCATCCTATCTTTATGAAGAAGCGTGCTTCCTTCTGCTCTTCGGCTACCTGCCGACGAAAAAAGATCTGCGTCTCTACTGTCAGAGCCTCAAGGAAGGCTACGAGCTGCCCGAAGGCTTCCTCGAAACGCACCTGCTGCACCATCCGGGCAAGAACCTCATGAACCAGCTCCAGCAGTCGATCCTCGCGCTCTACAACTACGATCCCGACCCGGACGCGACCGACGTCTATCGGACGCTCATCAAAGGCGTGAACCTCATGGCGAAGCTGCCGTCCATCGCGTGCTACACCTACAACGCCAAGACGCACTACTTCGGCCGCGAGAGCCTCGTGCTGCACTACCCGCAGCAGGGCTTCTCGACCGCTGAAAACATCCTCTCCATGCTGCGCCTCGACGGCAAGTTTACGCCGGACGAAGCACGTCTCTTGGACATCCTGCTGCTTTTGCACGCCGATCACGGCGGCGGCACGAACTCGACCTTTACGAACGTCGTCGTCTCCTCGACCGACACCGATCTCTACTCGGCGATCGCCAGCTCCATTGGCTCTTTGAAAGGGCCGCGTCACGGCGGCGCCAATGTGCGCGTCGCCAACATGATGGACAAGGTCATCGAGGCTGTCGGACTTGATGCCGACGATGCCGCCATCGAATGCGTCATCGAGCGATTGATGCGCGGCGAGCTTGATAATCCATCGGGGCTCGTCTACGGCATCGGTCACGCCGTCTACACGCTGTCCGACCCGCGCGCCGAAGTCATCCGCGACCATATCGGCAGGCTCGCGGCGAAGAAGGGCGTAGAAAGGAAGTTTGACTTCTTCGTGCGTTTCGAGCGCGTCGCCAAACGCTATCTGAGCGAGAAGAAGGGCGTGAGCATGTCGAGCAATATCGACTTCTACAGCGGCCTTGCCTACGAGATCCTCGGCATCCCGCGCGACCTCTTCACGCCGCTCTTCGTGCTCTCGCGTACGGCGGGCTGGATCGCGCACAACATCGAGCACAAGCTCTACGACAACCGTATCGTGCGTCCCGCCGCCAAGTACGTCGGCACGATGGAAGACTATGTGCCGAGGGAGGAACGCTGAATGACGAAGAAAACGATTACCGTATTCAAAGGCGACGGCATCGGTCCCGAGATCACGGACGCCGTCCTCGAAATCTTGGAAAAAGCGGGCGCAAACCTCGCCTATGAAGTATTCAACGTCGGAGAAGCCGAGTACGAGCGAAGCGGCGCGCTGATCCCAGACGACGGACTCGCCTCCTTTGAAAAGACGCGCGTCCTTTTGAAATCTCCCATCACGACGCCCGTCGGCAGGGGCTTCCGCTCGCTCAACGTCACGCTTCGCACGAAGTACGACCTCTATGCGAACATCCGCCCCGCGAAGTCGAACGAAGCCGTCCGTACGCCCTTCCCCAAAGTCGATCTCATCACCTTCCGCGAGAACACGGAAGACCTCTATGTCGGCGTCGAGGAAGAAATCGACGAAAACACCATGCACGCCACGAAGATCATCACGCGCGAAAAAAGCGAGCGCATCTGCCGCGCCGCCTTCCGCTACGCCGAAGCGCACGGACGAAAGAAGGTCACCTGCGTCCATAAGGCAAACATCCTAAAGCTCTCCGACGGGCTCTTTCGCTCCGTATTCTACGAAGTCGCCAAGGAATTTCCCGCTATCGAAGCCGACGACAAGATGGTCGACGCCGTCTGCATGATGCTCGTCATGCACCCCGAAAACTTCGACATCATGGTCATGCCGAACCTCTACGGCGACATCGTCTCCGATCTCACGAGCGGGCTCATCGGCGGCCTTGGGCTCCTGCCGTCGAGCAACATCGGCGATCGTTTGGCGATGTTCGAAGCCGTGCACGGCAGCGCCCCTGACATCGCAGGCAAAGGTGTCGCGAACCCCACGGCGTTCCTGTGGTCCGCCTGCATGATGCTCGAACATCTCGGCGACAGCGAGACAGCCGCTTGCATCCGCCGCGCTGTTGACGAGACGCTCAAAGAAGCGACGAGCTTGACTCCCGACCTCGGGGGCACGGCAACGACGCAGGAATACACACAGGCGATTATTCAACGACTATAGACAAGAAGATAGAAAACTGCCGCAACCGTCGATTCTGACGGCTGCGGCAGTTTTGCTTGTGCGAAGAAAGAAAACAAGCTACAATAGAAAGAGAACTGCGGAAAGGAGATTGTCATGGCGCAAAGCACAGAAGAACGCGCCCTACGTGCGTGGGAAGAATTATCCATCAGCGACAACTTCATCTTTCAGCGCGTCATGCAGAACAAGAACCTCTGCAAGCGCTTGATTGAACGCATCCTGCACATCAAAATACGAGAATTGGACTACCCGCATACAGAGAAAAGCATCGACCTGCGTCTCGACAGCAAATCGGTACGTCTCGACGTATATGTGGAAGATGAAAGCGGCACGATCTATAACATTGAGATGCAGACAACCAAGGGGCACGGCGATGAATTGGTGAAGCGAACGCGATACTATCAGGGAATGATCGACATGGATCTCTTGGGCAAGGGCGTCTATTACGATCAACTCAGACAAACCTATATCATCTTTATCTGCACCTTTGATCCTTTCGGCATGGACGAACGCATATATACCTTTCGAAACGCCTGCCTTGAAATACCGCATCTGCTGCTTGGCGACGGCGCTGCAAAGATTTTTCTCAATGCGAAGGGACTGAAAGGCGTTGTGGATGCAGACATCGAAAACTTCCTGCACTATGTGGACGGCAGGGAAGCGGCAGGCATCTTTACAGAAACACTGGCAAAAGAAGTCGAACGGGTAAAGCATCAAGATGAAACGAGGCGAGAATATATGACACTCTATATGGAATATCAAAAACATCATCAAGAGGGTGTGAAGGAAGGGCTGCAGCGCGGCAGACGCGAGGGCAGACGCGAAGGCAGACGCGAGGGGCTGATCGCTATGGCACGCTCTTTACTGGCGCTTAATGTTC